>NZ_QTQF01000075.1:0-17533 GCF_003854235.1 Burkholderia sp. Bp8998 | reverse complement strand
GTTCCAACAAGGCTGATCTGTTTCATGCCGCTACTGTCTCACATGCCGCCGTCACGCGAAGGTTTTGCAGACATTCCCTAAGAAGCTGTTGCGAAATTACGTGACAGGAAGCGGTGCACCAAGAACTGATAGACGACGAGCTGTTGTCACTCATCGAGCCTTTGCTGCCAAAGCGAGCGCCGCGGAACCGCCGATATGCAGGACGCAAGCCGACGCCAGACCGAGCGGTGCTGGCAGGCATGCGTGCCGGCGCAACAGGGCCAACGATCGACAAGCAAATCTTCGACGGGTTGAACGGCCGGTGTCTGAGTGGAACCGACGCCTGAATGTCTGCGCGATGGTACGCGCAGATGACGCCTCCTGGCCGGCAAGCGACCGCTCGCCGGCCGTCACGCCATCAAACTTCGGTCTGCTCCGCCATCTCGAGGGCATCGTCGACTTCAATGCCGAGGTAGCGAACCGTACTTTCGAGTTTGGAATGTCCGAGCAGCAGTTGTACCGCCCGCAGATTCTTCGTTCGCCTATAAATCAGTGAAGCCTTTGTGCGGCGCATCGTGTGGGTGCCATACGCGGTATCGTCGAGTCCAATCGCGGCGACCCAGCGATGTACCAGTCGGGCATATTGCCGTGTCGACAGATGCGGCGAAGCATGCAAGCGACTGGGAAAAAGATAGTCGGCAGCCTTCAAGCCCCGCGACCCGATCCAGCCTTCGAGGCTCTGGCGAGTCTGCTCCGTTATCTCGAACTGCACCGGCCGCTGCGTCTTCTGCTGCATGACTGTCGCCCGAGATCCGACATGACTGCCCGGGCAGACATCCTGCACTTGCAGCCGCGTCAGGTCGCACGCCCGCAGCTTGCTGTCGATCGCGAGGTTGAAAATCGCCAGTTCACGAATGTTCGACGCCATCTGAAGCCTCGTCCGAATCGCCCAGATCTCTCGGAGCTTCAACGGGGGCTTTTGCCCGGTAAGTTTGCCCTTGTTCCATGCACACGATGACCGGTAGTCAGGCTCTCGGTTTTCATGACAATCTCCTTTCGGTCGACGGGAGATCCAGTCTGCGCTCCGTCGGGCGGTCGCTAACCGACCCGAAACGGGCGATCAAGCTAGCGCTACCTCGACGGTTGCTTCCGAAGTCAATCGGACATCCGCTTCACCAACGTCGTCGCAGCCTCTCGGTCATTACGGATGCTCGGTTGATGACAATTGCGCGTCCGCCTCGCAGACTCTGGCGGTCTCGTGTTCAGACAGACCTGCGGCCTGCTGGACGCCACCACGCTCGGACAGATAGAACTTGTTCAGAAGCTGACGCCGTGTCCGGAAATTTGTTCACTGAAGCGACCATGTGACGTATCGATCGTCGATGCTGGCTGTTTTCGGCAATCCATACGCGGATCTTAGTGCCCGCTATTTTTCCGTGCGAGCAAATTGGAGGACGATTTTCGAGCGAAGGGAGACTTTTGGGGGTTTACGCGATATGGCGCGTGAAAAGAAAAAATTGGCATGAAAACTAAAATTCGTTTTCCGGGCTGCCATATAGTTCCCAACAACGGCTCGACGCGCTTTCCATCGACCTTCGACAGTCGCGGATCGCGTGACTACACACCGCCGGGCCGCGTTCGAACATAACTCGCACCGAAGAGGAGCACGAGACATGCAATTCCTAGACGATTCCCTGTTGCCGGAAAACCAGGAAAAGTTGGTCATTCAGGTTGCACCGTATGGGCCGCAATGGCTTCCCGGCGATTCGGACGATATTCCGGTGACGATGGACGAGCAGGTTCAGAAAGCCGTCGATTGCTACAACGCTGGCGCGACTGTCCTTCACGTTCATGTACGTGAACCCAACGGTAAGGGCAGCAAGCGCCTCTCGATGTTCAACGAAATGCTAGCGCGTCTGCGCGAAGCGGTGCCGCAAATGGTGCTGCAGGTCGGCGGTTCGATTTCGTTCGCGCCGGAAAACGAGGGGCAGGCGGCCAAGTGGCTTAGCGACGATACGCGCCACATGCTGGCCGAACTGGACCCGAAGCCGGACCAAGTGACGGTCGCGATCAACACCACACAGTTCAACCTGATGGAGTTGATGAGAGAGGAAGACTACGCGGGTACCTCGCTGGCCGATCCGGCCATGCAGGCTGCGTATCGCGACATGATTGTTCCGTCCAATCCTTCGTGGCACGAAGAACACATCCGGCGTCTGGTCGCCAACGGCATTCAGCCGCATTTCATGCTGGGCACGATGACGAGCCTGGAAACGGTCGAGCGCATGATTCGCGCGGGCGTCTACAAGGGGCCGCTGATTCTGAACTATGTGGCGATTGGCGGGGGGGCCTCCGGTCTGCATCCGGCGGACATGCTCGAGTTTGTGCGTCGTACGCCGGACGGTGCCGTGCTGACGATCGAGTCGTTGAACCGCAATGTCGTGCCGATGACCACGATGGCTATCGCGCTAGGGCTGCACGTGCGTGTCGGTATCGAAGACACGCTCAACGGCCCGGACGGCAAGCGTGCGTCGTCGGTGCAGCAAATCGAGAAAATGGTGCGCATCGCCCGAGAACTGAATCGTGAGGTCGCCACTGGCGAAGATGCTCATCGCATCTACCAGACGGGCAAGTTCTGGAGCAGCACGGACGAAACCTTGCGGAAGCTCGGCATGGCACCCAATCGCGCGCCCGGCGTGAAAAGCGTGCCGCTGCGCGCCGCATAATGGTGTGGGGCGCGGTAAGCGCCCCACCCGGAACGCGCTGCCGGTTAGGCATGCGTAGCTCGACAGTCGCTTTGAAGTAACCGAACAACAAGGAGACAGGGTCCCCCAAGGGGCCGCCCCTGCAGTCATATCGACTGCATCGAAGTATTGGCAAATATCAAAGAGGCATCGACTTGCGCGAATGCCCTTATGCCGGAGACATCAATGAACTTGTATCCAACCGAACATCACGCCGCGGATCGTGACGACTACCTCGTCAGCCGTCCACGGGCATGGTTCGCGTTCGCAATGACGTTTGCGCTGATGCTGTTTGATTACATCGACCGTCAGGTCGTCGTATCTCTGTTTCCCCACTTGAAGTCGGCCTGGAATTTATCTGACAAGCAGCTTGGTGCGCTGGTCTCGGTCATTTCGATTGTCGTTGCGCTCGGCGGTTTGCCAGTAGCGTTGCTGGCCGATCGGATCAGCCGGGTCAAAAGCATTTTCCTGATGGCTTCTCTGTGGAGTCTCGCGTCGATTTCGTGCATGTTCGCGCGCAACTACGGCGAGATGTTTGCCGCACGCGCGCTCGTCGGTGTCGGTGAAACGGGCTACGGTTCGGTGGGCGGCGCGCTGCTCGCCAGCCTGTTTCCCCGGCGCCTGCGCGCAACGCTTCAGGGTGGTCTGTTGGCCGCTGCGTCGCTCGGCTCCGTGCTTGGGGTGCTGTTGGGCGCGGAAGTCGCAAAGTATTGGGGGTGGCGTGCGGCATTCGGCGTGGTCGGAGTGCCTGGTCTCGTGCTTGCCCTGTTATATCTGCTGGTTCCGGATTACAAGACCGTCTCGCTGACACCTCATTCAGGGCAATCTCGTCCGGCAGCGTTGGCGACGGTTCGTCAGGTCGTCGGAACTCTGCTCGGCTCGGCGACGATCTGGTGGACATGTCTGGGCGCGGCTTTTCAATTGATCGTCGTGTCGACCATTTGGTCGTGGCTGCCGAGCTATTTCATGCGATTCCATTCGGTCGCGCCCGATCGGGCAGCACGGGAAGCCGCGCTGGTCGTGCTTTGCGGCGCCCTTGGCGGGATCCTGTGGGGCAATCTTGCTGATCGCCTCGGTGCCCGCGGGCATACCAAGAAGCTCGTCATGGTGGCGTCGCTTGCTGTTGTGACGTTCGTGATCTTCCTGATTGCCTTCACGGTAGCCGCGTCGTCGCCATATCAATTCCTGCTCGTCGCGTTCGGCGGATTTCTGATGACATGCACGCTGGCGCCGTCGGCAGGTGTGATCTACGACGTCGTCCACCCGGGCGTTCGTGCGACCGGCGCGTCGATTCTGTCGCTGTTCCAGAATCTCTTCGGCCTTGCCGTCGGCCCGATTCTGGGCGGTTTGTTTTCCGATCTGTGGGGCCTGCAGACCGCACTCGCGATCATGCCAGCGTTCGGCATTGTCGCCGCGTTGTGCTTCCTGCGGGCACGACACACCTACGAATCCGATATGGCTCGGGTCGTCGGGGTTCACTTGGATGCGGCCACGACCTCCGTATCACCCACTGCGGTATCGGCCTGATCGATGCGCTCGGGTTGACCAACCGTATCGAATTTCGGCTTCCATTCTGGACTGGCGATGAATCACTTCAGCACTCAAATTCAGTCGGCTTCACCGAACGCCGCGACGACGGATCAGCCAGCGTGGCTGCCCTCCGCCGATACCATCGATTCGGCGCGCATCACGGCGTTCATGCATTGGCTCTGCGTCGAGCGCAACTTGTCTTTCAGCAACTACGCCGAACTGTGGCGCTGGTCGGTCGATCATGTCGACACGTTCTGGTCTGCCCTGTGGGATTGGGCGGACATCATTTCAGTCGAGCCGCGCGGCGAAGCGCTGGACGGCGCCGCAATGCCGGGCGCGAAGTGGTTCCCCGGTGTGCGGATGAATTACGTCGAGCAAGTGTTTCGGCACGCTGATCTGACCTCACCCGCGATTTTGTTTCGCAACGAGGCGGGCGATCAGCGCGAGCTGAGCTGGGACGAGCTGGAGCAGCAAGTCGCTGCGCTTGCGGCTACGTTGAGGCGGCTGGGAATGGGGCGTGGCGACCGAGTCGCCGCTTTCATGCCCAATACACCCGAGACGATCGTAGCGTTCCTTGCGACGGTCAGCGTCGGTGCGATCTGGTCGGCATGTGCGCCGGACATGGGGCAGCTGGCCGTTCTGGATCGCTTCCGCCAGATTGAGCCCAAGGTCATGATCGCGGTCGACGGCTATCGGTACGGCGGCAAGTCGTACGACCGGCGCGAATTGCTGCATGCATTGCTTGGCGAACTGCCCAGCGTGGAGCATGTCGTCCTGGTGCCGAATCTCGACCCGCATGCTCGCGCCGTTTCCTTCGCGCATGGCGTTGACTGGGCCGACGCGATCGCAGGTGATGCACCGCTACTGGCCGACGATGTTCCGTTCGATCATCCGCTCTGGATCGTTTATTCGTCAGGTACAACGGGTTTGCCCAAACCGATTGTCCATTCGCACGGCGGGATCGTGCTCGAGCATGTG
The DNA here is from genome assembly GCF_003854235.1 of Burkholderia sp. Bp8998. Lineage (NCBI taxonomy): Bacteria > Pseudomonadati > Pseudomonadota > Betaproteobacteria > Burkholderiales > Burkholderiaceae > Burkholderia > Burkholderia sp. Bp8998. The sequence continues at coordinate 12,302 of NZ_QTQF01000075.1, read as the reverse complement.
AAGCTCACGACGCTTCATCTGGACCTGCGTCCGGGGGACCGCTTTCATTGGAATGCGAGCACCGGATGGATCATGTGGAACCTCCAGGTTGGCGGGCTGCTTGCGGGCGCGACTGCATGCCTTTACGACGGCAACCCCGGCTACCCCGATATGAACGCGCTGTGGCGTTTCGTTGGCGACGCACGCATCAACTTCTTCGGCGCCGGCGCCGCTTACTTCCAGAGCTGCGTCAAGGCTGGCGTGGAGCCGCACGAAGCCGCCGATCTTTCGCATCTGCGCGCAGTGGGGTCCACCGGGTCTCCGTTGTCGCCGGAAGGCTACCGATGGATTCTCGATCATGTCGGAGACGTGTGGATCAATGCGCTTTCCGGGGGCACCGACTTCGCCGGTTGTTTCGTCGCCGGCGTGCCGACATTGCCGGTTTACCTCGGTGAAATGCAGTGCCGCTGCCTTGGTGCCCGCGTCGAGGCTTTCGATGACGCAGGCCATGCGCTGATCGACGAGGTCGGCGAATTGGTCTGCACCGCGCCGATGCCATCCATGCCGCTTTATTTCTGGAATGACGAGGATCATCGACGCTACCGCGACAGCTACTTCGACACATACCCCGGCATCTGGCGTCACGGCGACTGGGTGCGCATCACGCCGCGTGGTGGCGCAATTATCTACGGCCGTTCCGATGCAACGATCAATCGATACGGTATCCGAATGGGGACTAGCGAGTTGTACCGCGCGGTGGAAGACTTCCCCGAGGTGCTGGACAGCATGGTCGTCGATCTCGAATACCTCGGGCGCGAGTCCTATATGCCTTTGTTCGTGGTGCTGCGCCAAGGCGTCGAATTGACTCCGGAGTTGACCGTAATGATCCGCGACCGGATCAAGGCAGCGCTATCCGCACGGCACGTACCGAACGAAGTGCTCCAGGTGCCCGCCATTCCTCGCACGATGTCCGGCAAAAAGATGGAGTTGCCGATCAAGAAGCTGCTGTTGGGGCATCCGATCGAGAAGGTTGTGAACCCCGACACGATGGCGAATCCGGACAGCCTGGCGTGGTTCCGCGAGTTCGCGCTCGGCTGCGTACAGCGATTCGGTGATGCTCACAAGCTCGCATCGAGCCAATAGTGGCCGCAATCGGTGAAGTGCGCCCGTCGACTTTGATGGCGTTCAAAATTCCGCTGGAGACTGTAAGCCATGTCACGTTGTATCCCGATTGCACCGGTTGAAGAACTGCGTCCAGGGCAGCGCAAGCTCGTCTTTGTCGATGGCGCCAGCATCGTCGTCTTCAACATCGACGGAAAGGTCTTTGCCGTCGACAATTCGTGTCCGCACAACGGTGCGTCGCTGGCCAGCGGCCAACTGGACGGACACATGCTGCGCTGTCCCGCACACGGGATGCGCTTCGATCTGCGCGAGGGTCTTGAGTCGAAAGCATCGGGCCTTTGTCCGAAGAAATTCCCTGTTCAGGAGCGTGAAGGACAGTTCGTGATGCTCGTCGGCGAACCGTCTCGGACGGCCTGAAGCACTTTCCGCCCATCCGATAACAAAGACATATCCTGCGCAAGGTGGAGACACATATGCAAAACAATCTCGTTGCCGCGACGCCGTCGGCCTACAACTACCCGCTTCTCATCAAGCAGTTGCTGCTCAATGCCCGAAGCCTCCATGGCGACCAGGAGATCACATATCGTGGTGAATTGCGCTACCGCTTCCGCGACTTCGATCGCCGTCTTTGCCAGCTTGCGTCGGCACTGACGTCGCTCGACGTTCGACACGGGTCTACCGTCGCAGTCATGGACTGGGACAGTCATCGCTATCTGGAGAGCTATTTCGCGATTCCGATGATGGGAGCGACGCTCTTCACGGTGAACGTGCGGCTGTCGCCTCAACAAATCCTTTACACGCTGAACGATTCGGAAGCGGAGGTCGTTCTCGTTCATGCGGATTTTGTTGAGATGCTGTCCCAGATTTGGGGAGAGCTGCGGTTCGTACGCCGCGTGATTATTCTGGCAGACAGTCAGCCGATGCCGAAGACCGACCTGCCGGTTGCAGGCGAATATGAGGCCTTGCTGGAGCAGGCGTCGCCAGAGTTCGTATTCGGGGAGTTCGACGAGAACACGAAGGCCGCGGTTTTTTATACGACGGGTACGACCGGGGATCCGAAAGGGGTCAGCTATAGCCACCGGAACATCGTCATGCATGCGATGTCGACCGCAATGAGCTTGTGTGCGCCGCGCGACGGGCAGCGACTGCATCGCGAAGATGTCTACATGCCGATCACGCCGATGTTTCACGTCCTCGCATGGGGGATGCCATACATCGCGATCATGCTCGGGCTCAAGACCGTCCTGCCCGGTCGCTACGTACCGGAGGTGTTGCTCCGATTGCGCGAAACGGAGAAAGTCACGTTCTCTCATTGCGTGCCGACGATCCTCCAGATGCTTCTGCATGCCGCGCCGGAAGACAACAGCGCACTGTCGGGGTGGAAGCTCATCATCGGCGGTTCTGCGCTGTCGCCCTCGCTTTGCGATGCGGCGATGGCGCGCGGCATCGACGTCTTCACGGGGTATGGAATGTCGGAAACAGGCCCGATCGTCGCGCTCGCGCAATTGCTGCCGGGGTTCGCATCGCGCAATCGGGACGACACCGCCGCCAATTACCATAAGGAATTGCAGATGCGCTGTTCGACCGGACGCCCTGTTGCGATGGTCGACTTTCGCGTCGTCGACGAAAACATGAACGACGTGCCGCGCGACGGCAAGAGTCCTGGGGAGATCATTCTTCGCGCTCCTTTCCTGACGGGCGGCTACAACAACAAGCCGGATGCGTCAGAGGCGTTGTGGGCCGGGGGCTATCTCCACACGCAGGATATTGCGGTGATGCATCCGGATGGATTCGTGCAGATCGTGGACCGTATCAAGGACGTGATCAAGACCGGCGGCGAATGGGTGTCGTCGATCGACGTGGAGCGCTTGATTTCGCTTGTGCCGGGCGTCGTCGAGTGCGCGGTGATCGGTGTGCCCGATGTGAAATGGGGCGAGCGGCCGTTGGCGCTCGTGGTAAGAAGAGCCGACCGCGAAGTGAGCGCGCCCGTCGTTCGCGAACACCTGATGAAGCACGTCGAGACGAATCGAATCAGTCGTTATGCGGTTCCGGAAGAGAGCCGCATCGTCTTTGTCGAAGAAATACCGAAGACGAGTGTCGGCAAGATCGACAAGAAGCGCTTGCGCCAGATGGCTGCGTAGTCGCCAGACCCGGTATTGTCGCCGTGAGCGCGAGCGGCGGCATGCATATCGTCGTTTCGAAGTGCCTGGTGCGTCGCAGAGCCCATCTTCTGGGGGCGGACAAGCGCGGCACGTCGTCCACTTCTACGTGCAGTGCTCGTTTCGCCACGACTTCGGCGCCATGCCGAATCGCTTCGTGAACCATTGAGTGAAGGACGCATGTCTCGTGTAGCCGAGCAGCGCGGCAACGCGTCCGATCGAATACCGCCGGTTGCTCATATAGCGAATCGCGAGATCATGGCGCACTTCTTCGATCAGATCGGTGAACGTCGTGTCCGCTTCGGCCAGGTGTCGCTGCAGAGAGCGCACGCTCATATGCAACTGGCGTGCGACGTGCTCGATGTCAGCCTGTTCGACAGGTAACAGCAAATAGATCGCGTTGCGAACCTCCGCGGCGATGGTCGGAGAACCTTCCACGTCGACGGATTTCGCCAGTCCCTCCGCATATCTGACCAACTCCGGATCCGCCATCGGATTGGGTTGGTCCAGATCGCTGTCGAGGCAAATCAACCCGTTGAAATCGCTTCCGAATATCACCGGGCAGCCGAAGTAGTGCCGATGATCGCGCAGGTCCGGCGGTGCCGGGTGCGTGAAGTGGACACTGATCGGCTTCCAGTTCGGGCCAAGAATCGCCGCGCAGGTGCGTGTCAGCACACCGATCGCAAGCTCGACCGTTTGCCGCGGCCATTCACCCGTGTCGCACAGAATCTGCTCACCGATCACAACCCGCGATCCGGTCGTTTCGAAGTAGAGCCCGAGCGCGTCGTTCAGCAAGTGACGATATTGCAGCATCGCGAGCAGCACCTCGCGAAGCGTGCGCTTGTGCGCGAGCAGGAGGCCGATGATCCCGAAGTCGAAGGCCGTGCGCGCCTTCGCCATCTGGATGCCGAAAGACAGACAGCCGGACTCGGACGCGGAAGCCTCAAGCAGTTTGCAGACCGCCAGGAACGAGATGCGTTGTTCCCGGTTCATCAGCATCGCCGGATCGAGCCCGAACTTGCGCAACAAATCATGCGCGGGCAGTCCGTGTCGAAGCGCGACCTGGAGGTAGTGCGTCAACGCGGCCGCCCGGGCCTTGGGTTCAGTTGCTGTCGCTTGACTGTGCTGAGCGGTTGCCATGGAAAGACCTCGGGGTTTATACGAGCTGGCGCGAAAAATGAAGAAAACGGCGCCGAAACTAAAATCGACTTTACGGGTTGCCATATAGTAGCCAACAACAGCTCGTCGCGCATCCGCCCCGGTAGATCAAGGCTTTGGGCAAGGTAATCGCCCCGACAGCCGGGCTGCGGTGCACGACATCGACTGCAGATGCCATTCATGGAGAAGTCACATGTCACATGCAATCCGTCTTTACGAAATCGGCGGTCCGGAAGTCCTCAAGCTCGAAAAGGTGGAGGTCGGCGAACCGGGGCCGGGACAAGCCCGCGTACGGCATAGCTACATCGCCGTCAACTTCATCGACATCTATCACCGCACGGGCTACTACCCGATGCAGTTGCCGAGCGGCCTGGGTTCGGATGCAGTCGGTGTTGTCGAGGCCGTCGGACCCGATGTGACCGATATCAAGGTCGGTGATCGCGTCGGCTACCTGATGGGCCCGCAGGGCGCCTATTCCGACGTTCGCGTGATGCCTGCCGCGGTATTGATTCCGCTGCCCGACGGCATCTCGGATCGCACGGCGGCGACGCTCATCATGAAGGGTATGACAGCGCAATACCTGTTTCGTCAGGTCTATCCGCTGAAGGGCGGTGAGACCATTCTGTATCACGCTGCTGCCGGCGGTGTTGGTCTGATCGCCTGCCAGTGGGCGCGCGCACTCGGTGTGACGATGATCGGCACCGTCAGCAGCGACGAAAAGGCGGAGATTGCGAAGGCGAACGGCTGTACACATACGATCGTCACGTCGCGCGAAAACATTGCCGAGCGTGTGCGCGAGCTGACGGATGGAAAGGGCGTGCCGGTCGTTTTCGACTCCATCGGAAAAGACACGCTACAGGCGTCGCTCGACAGCCTGCAGGTGCGCGGCACGCTCGTCAGTAATGGCACGAGTTCCGGACCGGTCCATATCGATGCGCTGGCGCTCGCGCTGAAAGGTTCGATCTGGTTCACGCGTCCGGCGATGGTGCACTACGCGACTCCGCGGTCGCACATGCTGTCGATGGCAAAGGAACTGTTCGACCTGGTGCTCGAAGGAAAAATCCAGAGTGAGCCGAAACAGATCTTCGCGCTGGCGGATGCCGCCGACGCACATCGCATGCTCGAGTCGCGGAAGACGACCGGCGCCACGGTGCTGGTGCCGTGAATTCGACGTAGTTCCGCACGAGTCCGAGGGCTTCTCATGCACGGCATTGTGAGACGTTGCAGCATAGGCACCCTTGCAGCGCGACTGCGGAACGATGGCGTTTGAAATAACAACGGAGGAGCACTCGGCGCCGTGCTCCGAAGAAGATTCAGGAGACTTAGTGTTATGCATATCGAGCAACTGACCTATGCCTTGGGCGCTGAACTGACGGGTGTGAAACTGGCTGATGCGATTCACGACGACGGCCTATTTGCCGAGATTCGCACAGCGCTGCTCAAGCATCGCGTGCTGTTTCTGAGAGATCAGGATCTCGCCAGCTCGGAGCATGTGGCCTTCGCGCAGCGATTCGGCGAACTCGAGGATCATCCGGTCGCGGGCAGCGACCCCGAGCATCCGGGCCTGGTCCGAATTTACAAGACGCCGGATCAACGACCGGACCGCTACGAAAATGCATGGCACTCCGATGCCACCTGGCGGGAAGCGCCGCCGTTCGGAGCAGTGCTCAGGTGTGTCGAATGTCCCCCGGTCGGGGGCGACACAATGTGGGCAAACATGGCGCTTGCTTACGAAAAGCTGCCTGACAATATCAAGGACAAGATTGCGAATCTGCGTGCTCGTCACAGCATCGAGGCCACCTTCGGTGCGTCGATGCCGATGGAGAACCGTCTGGCGCTAAAGGCGCAGTACCCGGACGCTGAGCATCCGGTCGTGCGTACGCATCCGGAGACGGGTGAGAAGGTGTTGTACGTGAACGTATTCACCACGCACTTCACCAATTTCCACACCGCGGAGCATGTTCGATATGGGCAGGACGCGAACCCAGGAGGCGCGGATCTCCTTCGCTACCTGATCAGTCAGGCGTATATCCCGGAGTATCAGGTCCGGTGGCGATGGAAGCCGAAAAGCGTAGCGATCTGGGACAACAGCGCGACGCAGCACTACGCGGTGATGGATTACCCACCGTGCTATCGAAAGATGGATCGTGCCGGAATCATCGGCACCAAGCCCTATTGAATGCTCGCGGGCGCTTCGTGGAACCCGACTCTACGTTGCTGGCAAGCGCCCGTTTCGAATCAATTTTCGCCGATCGGCGAGCGCACCGAGAACCTGCCGGATGGAACCGACAATCGTCATCGTACCCGGGCTGCGTGACCATGTGACTGAACATTGGCAAACGCTGCTGGAAGCAAAGTTGAGCAATTCGATTTCGGTCGAACCGCTCGAGACCGACAAGCTCAGCTGCGCGGCGCGCGTCGCCGCGCTCGACGCGACACTCGCCCGCGTCGACGGCCCCGTCATTCTGGTTGCGCATAGCGCTGGCGTCATGATTACCGTGCATTGGGCGAACAAGCATCGACGGGAGATCCTTGGGGCGCTGCTTGCCACGCCGCCCGATCTCGAGACGCCACTGCCGCACGGGCATGTCTCGCGCGAGATTCTGGAGCAGAATGGTTGGCTGCCGATTCCGCGTAAAACGCTACCGTTTCCGAGCGTTATCGCCGCGAGTCGCAATGATCCACTGGCGACCTTCGATCGCGTCGCCGAGTTTGCCGTCAATTGGGGAAGCCGTCTGGTCGACCTCGGAAACGTCGGCCATTTGAATCCGGCGGCCGGATTCGGCGAATGGCCGATGGCGGAAGAGTTGATCCACGCATTGCGCTGATCCATTCCACTTCAAGTAAGGAGATAATCGTGCAATTTCTCGATGATTCGCTGCTGCCGGAAAATCAGGAACCCTTAGTTATCCAGGTGGCGCCCTATGGACCGCAATTTCTTCCGGGTGATTCCGATGACATCCCGGTCAGCATGGACGAACAGGTTCAGAAGGCGGTGGATTGCTACAACGCCGGGGCGACCGTGCTGCACGTTCACGTGCGCGAAGCCGACGGCAAGGGGAGCAAGCGCCTGTCGATGTTCAACGAGCTGCTCGCCCGGTTGCGCGACGCCGTGCCCAAGATGATCCTGCAAGTCGGCGGCTCCATTTCGTTCGCGCCGGAAGACTCGGGGCAGGCAGCGAAATGGCTGTCGGATGACACGCGGCACATGCTGGCGGCGCTCGATCCCAAGCCGGATCAGGTGACGATCGTCGTCAACAACGCCACGATGAACGTCACCGAGCTTCATCCGAAGGAGGAATTCGCGGGAACCTCCCTGGCCGAGCCGGCCTACTTCGAGGCGTATCGCAACATGTCGTACGAAGCCGGACCGCTGTTCGTCGAGGAACACCTCAAGCGGCTGCAGGCCGCGCGTATTCAGCCTCACTTCATGATCAGCCAGATCGCCAAGCTGGAATCGATCGAGCGCCTGATCCGGCGCGGCACCTACAAGGGGCCGCTGGTGGTGAACTGGGTGCAGCTCGGCGGCGGATCCGAGGGGCCCAATCCGCGGAACATGCTGGAAATGATCAATCGCCTGCCGGATAACGCGGTATTCACTGTCGAATCTTTCATGCGCTACGTTCATCCGTTGACGACGATGGCGATTGCGACGGGATTCCACGTGCGCTGCGGCATCGAAGACACGCTTTGGGGACGCAAGGGCGAAAGGATGACGTCGGTGCAGCAGGTAGAACGCATGGCGAACATGTCGCGCAGCTTGTATCGCGAAGTAGCCAATGCGGACGAGGCACGGCGCATTTACCGGATCGGCGAATGGTACGAGTCCACCGACGAGACGCTCATGAAGGTCGGCTATCTCCCGAACCGAAAGAGCGGCGTGCTTGGGCAGCCGTCGTGGGTCGCATAGCAATCTGAAGTGTCGTGACTATGGGTGATTCGATACGCCCATAGTCTGACGCTGGTCGCTGAAAGGCCGCCGTTTTGCGACAGGCGGACGAAGTCGGGCAGTTGGAGGTTGTAGTTGCATTTGCGACAGAGGGGCCGGATTTCGTGTTTCGGCCTCTCGCAATGGATGTACGAGCATTGAGTATGTCGTCCGGGATCCGCGATCCCGGTTCGTTTGGAGGTCGGCAGATATCAGATCGGGGTAACCCGGCAATCAAAATAGGTAGCGGAGACGTCGATGAAACTGAAATGGAGCGGTGGGGCAGTTCTCGCGGTATTCGCGTGTGCGGCGCACGCGCAGTCGTCAGTGACGCTGTACGGTGTGATCGATTCCGGCTTGCTGTATCAAAGTACGTCAGCGGCGTCGTTCGCCCCGACTGCACGTAACAATGGGCACGTGTTCGCGTTCAAGGACGCCGGCATCTATTCGAGCATCTGGGGCATGAAGGGTACGGAGGACATCGGCGGCGGCTACAAAGTGAACTTTCGGCTGCAGGGGGTGTTTAACAGCGGCACTGGAAAACTCGGGCTCTCGGACACGACGGGCGGTACCGCCGTGTTCAATCAGCAGACGACGATCGGCATCTCCGGCCCGTTCGGCTCGTTCGACGCTGGGCGCCAGTTCACGCCAATGATCTATGCGATGGCCGAAACCGACGCGCGCAATGCGCAGTATTTCGGCAGCATCCTGACTGCGTGGCTCGGTATGAACCAGGTCGCCGGCTGGCCGGGCACGAACTCGAATGTGCCGATGGGTGCGTTGTATGACAGCAATGCACTCGTCTATCAATCGCCCAAGTTCTACGGCGCCTCGGTTGCGCTCGAATATGCGCCGGGCGGGGTTCCGGGGCAGATTCAGGGCGGCACACGCGAGTCGGCGGTGCTCAAGTATTCGAACTACGGGCTCAATCTCGCGTTGGTCTACTACAACGCCCACGACACGAACGCGGCAGCGGCGACTCCGACAGGCCTCGACAACAACCGCTTCTATTACCTGGGCGCGAAATACACGTTCCGCGGGTTGTCAGTGTCGGCGTCGTATGCGATCGGCAAGAATCCGTCAAACACTAAACTCGCGGATTACGAAATGATCTCGGGTGGTCTCGGCTACCAGTTCACGCCGTACTTTCGGATCACATCCGGGTACTACTATCTGAAGGATCGCAACAACGGCGCGAACCATTCCAGCGAATACGCGGCGGGCGCCGAGTACAGCCTGTCGAAACGCACGATGGTGTATGTGCAGGTCGGTTACGTCGCGAACCGCGGCACGATGAACCAGACGATCACGTATGGCCAGCCAGTCGCGCCGGGTGTGTCGACGACGGCCGCAATGATCGGCATGCGGCATAGCTTCTGACGAAGCAAAAAGGAAATTTGAAGACGAAACGGAGAACGACGATGAAGAAGACGAACGGCATCAGGGCGGTACTCTGCATCGTGATCGCGGCGGTGACGAGTGACGTGTCGGCGCAGATGAGCGCGCCTGTCGGGGCATCGGCGAGTACGTCGGGCGGCGCAGCGGTCGCCGCGTCCGGCGGAACATCGGCAAAAGCCGTGCGGCAGGCAAACCGCGCGCTGCGGCGCAAAGTATACGCGGCGCTCGCGCAGCACAAGGAGATCGATGCGGGCAGCATCAGCGTTACCGCGAAAGGCGGCGCAGTCACGCTGAACGGCACGGTGGCCGAAGCGTCACAGATTGAAACGGTCGGCAATGTCGCGAAGAGCGTCGCCGGCGTAACGTCGGTGACTAATAAAATTTCGATCCAGCGTCCGTTAGGTCAATAAGAAGAATGTCAACGCGTGCCAATCTCAGCCGGGGTTAGTTGTACTGGCTTATTGGCTGCGAAGGGAACAAAGAATGGGGGCGAGTGATCGCCCCCGCTGACTCTCGGAGCGACACACCAATCAAACGATGCGGGGCGAACAAAGTGCGACCGGCATTTCACCTGATCGGGAGATCAAGGAAAATCGTAATCGGCACGCACGGTGTGCGTGCTCAGGCGGGCAGGAAGTCCGTAGCTGGGCGTGCCGGCCCGACAGCGCGCTTTCCACTCAGAGAGATGTCGATTTGTGCAACGGTCTATTCATAGACGGCGGGTATTGGGAGTCGACCAACAGTTCAACAGTGAGCGGGCCAACGACAGCAACGGCTGGCAAACCGGCCAGCGAAAATTGCCGGCGATTGACCACCTTCGGATGCGAAGCGGTCGTCTGAATGGCACAGCCTCAGCGATAGCGAACGTCGCCTCCTGGCCGAACTCGGCCGGCCACGGCCCTGAGACGCGCGACCGGCGCAGATCGCCCACAACGGCCATCTGGAACGCACTCCAGAGCGGACATTCAACCTGGTGTGGCACACTCTCAAGAAATCTACCTGAACCGATCGCGATATGTGCACATCAGCGTTGGTCGTTGAGGTTTCCGCAGCCGAACCTGTCGTCGCTGACCTGCGACGCCGCTTCGATGCCTCCGCAAGCTTGGGCGTGCCGACACATATCACGCTTCTGTTTCCGTTCATGTCACCCGCCGAAATTACGTCAAACGTCATTCGGCACATCGAAAGCGCGTTGAGCCTTGTGCCAGCGTTCGATTTCTCGTTGACGCAGATCGGTCGGTTTCCGGCCACCACCTACCTCACCCCAGATCCTGTCGAGCCGTTCGTCGCGCTGACAACTGCCCTGGTTGAACGCTTTCCCCAGTATCGTCCCTACGGCGGCGTACACGATGGCACGGTTCCGCACCTGACCGTCGCGCACGGTGACGCGGCAACAGCAAATTCCGCCGCTACCGCACTGGAAGAGCGTCTGCGTATTCTTGAGCCGATTCGAACACGATGCAGTTCCGTGTCTTTGCTTGAAAACTCGTCAGGGCGTTGGAAGCAGATGCGCGTATTCGACCTTCTGAGCTTCCCTCGGTTTTTCGCCTTCCAACGGTCCCGAGTTATGCAGCGGAGTCCTTGGTCTGCTGAGCTTTGATCCAGTCCCGAAGGAACCGCTCCGGAGAAACAAAGCCGAGCGACGAATGACGACGACTGCGGTTGTAAAACACTTCGATGTATTCGAACAGATCGGCCTTCGCGTCCTGGTGCGTCCGGTAGCGCGTGGCGTGAACCCGTTCGTTCTTCAAGCTGTTGAAGAAGCTTTCCGTAGGGGCATTGTCCCAACAATTTCCCTTGCGGCTCATCGAGCAGCGCATACCGTACGCGGCCAGCTTGCGCTGGAACTCGTGGCTCGCATACTGGGCTGCCCCTATCCGAGTGACACAGGGCGCCCGGCATGGGGCGGCGGCGAAACCAAGCCATCGTCAGCGCGTCCGTCACGAGATCCGCCGTCATACGCGACTTGATGGACCAGCCCACCACCTCCCGGTTGAACAGGTCGAGTACCACGGCCAGGTACAGCCAACCCTCGTCGGTCCAGATGTACGTGATATCGGAGCTGAACACCTGATTCGGCTCAGTAGGCGTGAACTCGCGATTCAACAGATTCGGTGCAACCGGCAGCTTGTGCTTCGAATCGGTCGTCACCCGGTAACGACGTTTGTGTCGCGCCCGGATGCCGTTCTCACGCATCAGCCGTTCGACGCGCGCCTTGCTGGCCGGATAGCCTCGATCACGGATTTCCTCGGTCATGCGCGGCGAACCGTACGCGCCCTTGACCTTGGCGTGCACCGTCCGGATCAGCGTCAGCAACTGCGTGTCCGTCAGTCGCGTTCGTTCCGGCGTACCGCCGCGCTTCCACGCGCGATAGCCATTCACGCTGACCGACAGCACCCAGCACAGCGACGACAGCGGATACTGCCCGACCTGCCGGTCGATCCAGGCATACCTCACAGCAGGTCCTTCGCGAAGTATGCTGCCGCCTTTTTTGCGATCTCAAGCTCCATCTGCAGGCGCTTGTTCTCTGCTCGAAGCCGCGAAAGCTCCATTTGCTC
>NZ_QTQF01000074.1:0-18420 GCF_003854235.1 Burkholderia sp. Bp8998 | reverse complement strand
TGCTGACGCTCGTCGCGATGGTGGTGGCGAACGATTTCTGGAACCGCTCGGGCGCTGAACATTTCATGGCGCTCAACAGCTTTTTCGAGCACCTGGGCTTGATTGCGGCGCTCGTTCTTGTCACCATCGTCGGCGACACTCAACGCGGGGAGGTGACGGCAGGCCCTGAACGCCGGGTCGGACGTCGAAACCAACGGGAATGAAGCATTGAAATCTGAAGACACCATTCTTTCCGCGGTCGCCGGATTCGTCGATACGCTGAGCTTCGTCTCGCTGTTCGGGTTGTTCACCGCACACGTGACCGGCAACTTCGTGCTGATCGGCGCGGGCGTTGCCGGGTTCGGGCAGGGCCTCCTGCTGAAGCTGAGCGTGTTTCCCGCATTCGTGTGCGGCGTCGTCGCGGCGAGCCTGATCGCGCGGTCGTTGTCCGGGCGGCCGGCGTGGCAGGGCGCGCGTGCGCTGCATGCGGTGCAGGCCGTGCTGCTGCTCGGCTTCTGCGCGGCCGGCGTGTGGGCGACGCCCGTCACGCAGTCCGACAGCCTGCCGGTGCTGGTGGCCGGCATCGTCGGCACCTTCGCGATGGGCATTCAGAACGCGCATCCGCGCGTCATCGCACGGGCCAGCGTGCCGAACACGGTGATGACGGGCAACGTCACGCAGGCGATTCTCGATGCCGTCGACCTGCTGTCCGCCGGCACGGCCGACAGCGCGCGTGCGGCCGCGCGCGCGCGCTTCGGCAAGATGTTGCCGGCGATCGTCGCGTTCGCGCTCGGCGCCATGGCCGGCGCGCTCGGCTTCCGCTTCATCGGATTCTGGGCGCTGCTCGCGCCGGCCGGTGCGCTCGCGGTGCTGGCATCGACGTCCGGCGTGCCCGACACGGTGCCTGCCGCGCGGAGCTGAGAGCGCGACACGTGTGCTGATTCCGGCGCGACGGCGGGCAAGCTGCTGTTCGCGACGCGCGCCGGTTTGCGTTGAGGCCAAGTGGACACCGCGAGCACCGCGCTCGCGGTATCCCGATCTCAGCGTTGAACGCCCAGGCTTTCGCGTTTCCCGTCCTTGAACGTATACAGCGTCAGCGTGGCGTTCTGCAGATCGCCCTTCGCGTCGTACGGATACGGCGCGTCGATCACCACGTCCTGACCATACTTCTGCTTGAAGCGCTTCCTGAAGTTTTCCATCAGGCGTGATGCCGCCGCCTTCCGCGCAAATGACCTGGAAGTGCGCCGCAAGATCCATGTCGCCTGTCGCCGCGGCGAGCGCAATCATCCTGCGATCCACGTCCACGTATTCGTCGAGCAGATCGTCCGCACGGCATCGAGCCTGCTCGGTTAGTGCCGAGCCTGCGTGCAAACCGCATCGCGTGCTCGCATCCATTCGGCCGTCAGGAAACAGAATCGGGGCCGACCCGCATGCCGGCGCCGCACGGTCCGGTCGCGGTGTTTTCGGCGAGCAACTTTCCGCTATAAATGAAATGTCATCGGGGCGCCGGGGCCGGCATGACGGATTCGTCGCGCGGCTGGCGGGCCGAGGGGGCGGCCGATGCGGCATCGCGCGGGCAAGGTGCGACACGCGCCGGGAGTTCGGAGGGTCGATTCCTGACTGGTCGGCCGCGTACAATGCGCACGGGCGTGCCGAAAGCGGACCCGCGGATCATGCGAAGCGCCACCGGGCGGGCGCACGACGTCCCGCGGCAGAGTCCGGTTACACCATCAGGAGATAATCAATGGCACGGCAAGCGCCCGCGCATCAGGAGGGGAAGTCCTCGTCCCCGACGTTGAAGAGCGATCTGCGGTTTCCGGTGGTGGGCATCGGTGCCTCCGCCGGCGGTACGACGGCCCTGCAGACGTTCTTCGAGAGTGCGCCGACCGGCATGGACATGGCGTTCGTCGTCGTCATGCATCTTGCGCCGGAACAGGTCAGCCATCTGGACAGCGTCCTGCAGCGCACGACGGGCATGCCGGTGCATCAGGTGACGGCCACGATGCCGATCGAAAAGAACCATATCTACGTGATCGCGCCGGGCACGCAACTCGAAATGTCCGACGGCTGCCTGCGCTGCAGCGACCGCGACCGGTCCGAAGGCGCGGCACTCGCGATCGACCACTTTTTCCGGACGCTGGCGGACGCGCATGACGCGCGGGCGATCGCCATCGTGTTGTCCGGCACCGGTTCGGACGGCGCTGCCGGCTTGAGCCGCATCAAGGAGGCGGGCGGCATCACGCTCGCGCAGACGCCGGACGATGCCGAGTATGCGGAGATGCCGCAGCATGCGATTGCGACGACGCACGTCGATATCGTGCTGCCGGCGGTGGAAATGCCGCAACGCTTGCTCGACCTGTGGGCGAATGCGCGACGGATCGAACGTCAGAGCCTCGAGCTGGCGCAAACGGACCTGAACATCGATCGGCCGGGCGCCAACGATCCGGAGCGCGCACTGTCGGACATCCTGATGCACCTGCGGGTCCGGACGGGCCACGATTTCAGGCTGTACAAGCGGGCGACCGTGCTTCGGCGCATCGAGCGGCGGATGCAGGTGAACGGCCAGCGCGACCTCCTCTCATACCGCGATTTTCTGCGTAACGCACCGGACGAGGCGAACGCGCTGCTGGCGGACATGCTGATCGGCGTGACGCAGTTTTTCCGCGATCGCGAGGCCTTCGATTTCCTCGAGCGCGAGGTGATCGCCTCGCTGTTCGCGCCGGATTCCGCCGAGGAGCAGGTGCGTGTCTGGGTGGCCGGATGCGCGACCGGGGAAGAGGCCTACTCGATCTCGCTGTTGCTGGCACGGGCACGCGAGGCGGCGATGTCGAGCCAGGCGATCCAGGTGTTCGCGACCGATATCGACGAAGCGGCGATCGTCCGTGCGCGCACGGGCTCCTATCCGCTGTCGATTGAAGCCGACGTGCCCGCGCCGCTGCTGCAGCGGTACTTCACCCGCGACGGCGCGCACTACGTGATCGCGAAGGCGGTGCGCGAGCGCATTCTGTTCGCGGCGCACAGCCTGCTGCGCGATCCGCCGTTTTCGCATCTCGACCTGATCTCGTGCCGCAACGTGCTGATCTACCTGGAGCGCGCAGTGCAGCGCCAGATCCTGGAGCTGTTTCATTTCGCATTGCGCCCAAACGGCTACCTGTTCCTGGGCACCGCCGAATCGGCCGACGCGGCCGACGATCTGTTTACCGTCGTGGACAAGAAGCGCAGGATCTATCAGGCGCGCGTCGTCACGCATCGTGCGAAACCGGCCGCGGGTTTCCCGCCGCTGTTCCAGATCGAATCCGGTTCCGCGGACGAGCGGACCGCGCCTCAACCGCCGTTGCGGGTGCCGGCCAGTCCGGCCCAGCGCAATTTCTCCTATTCGGAGCTCCACCAGCGCGCGCTGGAAACGTATTCGCCGCCGAGCGTCATCATCGACAAGGATTCGAACGTCGTGCATCTGTCGGATAACGCCGGCCGGTTCCTGCGGCACGTCGGCGGGGAGCTGTCCAGCAACATCATGACGCTGGTGCTGCCGGATCTGCGGCTCGATTTGCGCACGGCGATTTTCCGTGCGCTGCAAACGGGGACGAGCGTCGAGGCGCGCCGAGTCAAGTGGACGCACGACGCGAGCGTCTCGTGGATCAACATGACCGTCAGGCCGTTTCACGACAAGGTCGCCAGTTCGGAGTTCCTGCTCATCGTGTTCGACGAAGTGGCAGGCAGCATGACCGAAGAGGATCAGGCGGAAGCGAGCGGACTGGACCCGGTGCTCGCGCAGCTCGAACAGGAGCTGCAGCACAGCCGCGAGCAACTGGCGACGATCATCGAGCAGTACGAAACCTCGGTCGAGGAGCTGAAGGCGTCGAACGAGGAACTGCAGGCGATCAACGAGGAATTGCGCTCCACGAGCGAGGAGCTGGAAAGCAGCAAGGAAGAACTGCAATCGGTCAACGAGGAGCTGACCACGGCCAACGCCGAGATGCAGGCGAGAATCGAAGACACGGCCAAGGCGAACGACGACCTCCACAACATCATCGCGTCGAGCGAAATCGCGACCGTATTCGTCGACAAGGAAATCAGGGTCAAGCGGTTCACGCCGAACGCCACGGCGATCTTCAACCTGATCGATACGGACCTCGGCCGGTCGCTGTTTCACATTACCCATGCGCTGCGGTATCCGACGCTCGCGGACGATGTCCGGGAGTCGTTCAAGTCGCTCCGGCTGATCGAACGCGAGATCGAGAGCGAGGCCGGCCGGTGGTACCTGATGCGCTTGCTGCCTTATCGCACCGCGGACGATCACATCGATGGCGCCGTGATCACGCTGATCGACATCACGGACCGGCATCACGCGGAAGAGGTGGCCCGGGCTGGCGAGCAGCGCCTGCGGCTGGTCGCGCAATCGACCAAGGACTACGCGATCATCATCCAGGACAGCCAGGGATCGATCGTGAGCTGGAACGCCGGCGCCGAACGCATCTTCGGCTATACGGAAGAAGAGATGATCGGCCAGGACGTGGAGCTGCTCTACGAGCCGAACGATCGACAGGCGCTCGTGCCGGCGCGCGAGCGCGACGTCGCGACCCGCGAGGGACGCGCGGACGACGAGCGCTGGCACCGGACCAAGGACGGGCGCCGCATCTTCTGCAGCGGCGTCGTCACACCGATTTCCGATACGTCGTTCAGCGGGTTCGCGAAGATCGTTCGCGATCTGACGCTGCGCAAGCAGAGCGAGGATGCGAACCGGGAAGCGCTTGCGCGAGAAGAGGCCGCGCGTGAGCAGGCGTCGAGCTCGAACCAGTTGAAAGACGAGTTCATTGCCGTGTTGTCCCACGAATTGCGACATCCGCTCAACCTGATCGGCGTCAAGTCGGAAATGCTGCCGCGCCTGCCGGAAACGCGCGACATTCCCGCCGTGCGCGAAGCCGCCGAGTCGATTCGACAGGCCGTGCGCGCGCAGGCACAGATCATCGACGACCTGCTCGATCTGTCGCGCATTCAGACTGGAAAGCTGGCCCTCAGTCTGTCGCGAGTCGACCTGACCGCCGTATTGCGCGGCATTGCGGACACGTGCGAGGTCGACGTGCACGAACGTGGGCTGGACCTCAAGACGGGGTTGCCGGCGCAACCGGCAATCGCGCTCGTCGACCCGGTGCGATGCGAACAGATTTTCTGGAACCTGATGTCCAATGCGCTCAAGTTCACGCCGGCCCATGGGCAGATCGTGCTGCGCCTCGCCCACGAAGGGAGGATGCTGCGGGTCGATGTCGTGGATAACGGCCAGGGGATCGATCGCGACACGCTCCCGCACGTCTTCGACATGTTCCGGCAGGCGCCCCGCGACCGGTCCCGCGGCGGACTTGGCATCGGGCTCGCGCTCGTGCGACAGCTCGTTGAAATGCACGGCGGCCGGATTTCCGCGGCGTCCGATGGTCCGGGGGCGGGAACCACGATGACGGTATGGCTGCCGGCCGCGACGGACGACCGCGCGGTGGCGACCGGCAGTGATGTCGAGGAGGCGAGTATCGCCGGCCTGTGCGTGCTGCTCGTCGAGGACGACCGGGAGACGGCGATGTCGCTCAGAGCGCTGCTGGAACTGGGGGGCGCGGTGGTCAGTGCCGCGGAAAGCGGTACCGCGGCGCTCGAGATGCTCGAGAAAGCGCCGGTCGATGCCATCGTGTCCGACATCGGACTGCCCGACATGGACGGCTATGAGTTGCTGCGCCGGATCAAGGGCGACCCGCGGTGGGCCAACGTCAAGGCCGTGGCGCTGACCGGCCGCAACCGCCAGGACGATGTCCAGGCCGCGGCGGCGGCCGGATTCATCACGCACCTCGCCAAACCGCTGGATTTCGGGATGCTGCTCACGGCGTTGGCCGGCCCGCGGTGATCGACGCTTGACGCAACGCGCGCGTGGGCGCCTTGCAGCGGACGGTCGAGCCGCTGCACGACGCTGCACCGCGCCCGTCTGCGCATCGATGATGCACGCGGACGACGATATCCGGGACCGGGCATCCAATTTGCGTACTCGTACGCAAAGGAGGTGTTATGGACCATCGAGATATCGTCGTCATCGCCTCGTCCAGAGGCGGCCTCCAGGTACTCCGGACAATGGTGGCCGGCTTCGCCGCGGATCTGCCGGTGCCGATTTGCATTGTTCAGCATATTGGTCGGCATCGGACCATGTTGCCGGAGCTATTGTCGCGATGGGGCACCCTGGATGCGAGTGAGGCGATCCACGGGGAATCTGCGCAAGCGGGAAGGATTTATGTCGCGCCCCCGGACCGGCACATGGTTTTGCGCGGCGGATCTATCCGGCTGCTCGATACCGCCGCCGAAAACTTCGCCCGCCCGGCCGCCGATCCGCTGTTCCGGTCGGCCGCACGTGAATATGGCCCCGGGGCGGTCGGCGTGGTACTCAGCGGCGATCTGGACGACGGGGCCGCCGGGCTCGCTGCCATTCGGGCGCGGAAGGGCTACGGCATCGTTCAGGATCCCGACGAATGCGAGGCGCCTTCGATGCCTCGCAGCGCGCTGGCCGCCGCGGGTGCCGATGCGGTCGCCACGGCCGGCGAGTTGCCGCGCGCCATTCATGCAGCGGTCCACGGCGCACGTATAAATGAGAAGCAAAAGATGGCAGATTTGCGCGATCTGGATCGAGAGTCCCGAATTGCGGAGCAGGGGCTGGCCACGCCGCAACTTCTCGACGCCATCGGGGAGCGCTCCGCACTGACGTGTCCCAGTTGTAATGGCGTGCTATGGCGTATACGCGACGATCGTCCGTTGCGATATCGGTGCCATACCGGGCACGCGTTCTCCGTGCTCTCGCTGGATGACGCCCAGGCGCAGAAAGCAGAAGATGCGATATGGGCTGCGATACGGGCCGTTCACGAGCGCATGATTTTTGCGCACGAGCGCCAGGAATGGGCTCGGCACGTGGGCAATGCCGAAGACGTTGCAATCGAGCAGGCTCGCATCGATGAAAACCAGCAACTCGCGGACGTGCTGCGCTATGCGGTAGGTGCCGCCACGCACGGGAGATAACGGGCGTGACGGGCGGCGCCGGGTAACGGCGCGCAGCGTCTCGCCGCGCGCCGGCCTTGGCGATGACCTCAGGCCTCCCGGTACGTCCCTTTGGCCTTGGCCGTCTGCGTCGCCAGCGCATCCATCAGCGGCGGGCTCAGGCAATCGTACGGCTCCAGCCCTTTGCCGCGCAGCGTGTCGCGCACGTCCGCCATCAACGACGGCGGCGTGCCGCTCTCGATGATCGACGACACGAACGCGGCGAAACCGGGGCCTTCCCAGCCGGCATCCGGCGACAGTTCGGTATGGATGAAATCCAGGCCGTAAAACGCGTGGTCGGTATTTTCGATACGTCCGAACAGATGCGTGCCGCATGCGGAGCACGCATGGCGCTGGATCAACGCCTTGTCGTCCACGACGTGCAGTTTCTCGCCATGCGCGGTCACGGTGACCTTGTCGCGCGGCACGACGCCCACGACGGAAAACAGCGCGCCAGCCGGTTTCCAGCACTTCGTGCAGCCGCACGCGTGATTGAACGCGACCTGGGCATCGACCCGAACCTCGACCGGATCCTGCGTGCACAGGCAGCGCAGCGTACCGCCCGCGAACTCGGCGGCGCCCTTTTGAATGCCGCGATCGACGGCGGGATGAATGGCGACGGACATGGTCATCTCCTTTTTTGGTGCTGCTTCGGTAGTGAACGACGGTTCGGATCGAGTGCGTCGTCGATGTCGGAGCGCGATTTCGCGGGTGTCGCGAACGGCGCGGGAACCCGCGTCAATTCTGCGCCTTTTATGGCGCCTCTCGATCCTCGACGCAAACTGGGGGGGAGTATATGGCGGATACTGGCGGGGAGTATACCCGGCGATTTCCCGAATCCGCGCTCAGCGCGCCGGGGCATGCCGAAGGTATGCCGGACCAAACAGGATGGTATGAGGAAAGACATCGCCGGCCGCGCCGGCGATGTCGTTATTTCACGGGCGTGAGGACCGGCGCACCCTTGTTCTTGATCAGGAACACGACGAATCGTGCGGGCTTCGTGCTGCTGGCGTTGCGCCCGACCGTGTGCACGTCGTCGGGGCCTTCGTGGAACGTGTCGCCGGCGTGGAGCGTGACCTCCTTGCCGCCGTTCAGGCCCATCACGATGCTGCCGTCGAGCACATAGACGAATGCCTGCGCGTCGTGACGATGGACGGGATCGACGCTGCCGGGCGGATAATCCACGACGATCATCTCGACTTCCTTGCCCGGATACTCGGGCAACGGCTCCGTGGTTAGTTGCGTCACCTTGGCCTGTGGTGCGGCGGCGGCCGGCTGAACGGGCATCAGCAGCGACAGTGCAAGCGGTGCAAGAGCGAGCATGATGCGTTTCATCAGTCGTTACTCCAGGTTGGCCTTGTCGAGCCCGAACATCTTGTCGAACGAGCCGGGCACGATGCGGAACGCGACATTCAGCCGGTTCCAGCTGTTGATCGCACCGACGAGGAAGGTGAGATCCGACAGCTCCTGCTCCGAATAGTGGGCCCGCACGCGTTCGAAGAGATCATCCGGCACGCCGTGCGACGAGAGCTGCGTCAATGCTTCGGTCCATTCCAGCGCGGCGCGCTCGCGCGGCGAAAACAGCGGCGACTCGCGCCAGATCGCGACGTGATGCACGCGCAGTTCGCGCTCGCCGTGGATCTTGGCCATCTTGATGTGCATGTCGACACAGAACGCGCAGCCGTTGAGCTGTGATGCCCGAATCTCGACGAGCTCGCGAACCGGCACCTCGATCGTCGTCTTTTGAAACAACCCGTCGAGCTCGACGAGCTTCCTGGTCAGTTCCGGCGATTGCTGAAAGTAGTTGATACGTTGCGTCATGATCCGTTCTCCTGATGTGTGGAAGCGCTACTACCGGTGCTGCGCGTGGCGATGCATCGCAGACCGGCCTGGCAACCATCGTAATCGCGGGTCTCGCGGGCCAGTAGTGCCGGGGACGTGCGCACTCTGTTGCCCCTTCGGCACCAACCACGTATGAAGCGCGTCGGCGTGACCGCACGCCGCCGAGGGGCAGTCACGTCGACACGACGACGACACTGCAGATTCCCTGCCGCGCCATCTTCGTATAGGGGCACAGCCGCTCCGTGTCGCGGGCCAGACGTTGTGCGACCTGCGGGTCCACACCCGGCATGCGGAGGGTGACGTTGGCGGTCAGCGCATATCCGCCATCGACCGGATCACGACCAAACGACACTTCGACAGCCACGGTCGTTGCCCGGATGTCGAGCCGTTCGCGCTGCGCCAGAAGGCTCAGCGCACCGTGGAAGCAGGCGGCATAGCCGGCTGCAAAAAGCTGTTCCGGATTGGTGCCGCCGCCCGGACCGCCCAGTTCGGTGGGCAACCGCAAATCAAGGACGAGACAACCGTCGTCGGATCTCGCAACGCCCGATGCACGGCCGTGCCCGGATTGACCACCCGAGACCGTGACCGTGGTCGTGTAGAGCACGGCGAATGTCCGCCCGCGGTATTTGTCGAGCAGTGTCAGCGACGGAGGTTGCAACCTCTCGTTCTCCATATGCCTCCCGATTGTTTGTACTGGCCAACGCGAGCGCCTCGAATCCTGCGTATCGGGGCGATGCGTTGTTTTCCGAATCGAATTCGCGCAATGGTGCAGGTTGTGCCTGCAAGTCGATCCCCATGACTTCCATCCGAACGATGGGCCAAACGCTCTTTCATGCTAGGCAAAGACGAGTCGCCGTACCAGATCGCGCCGGGATGCATGGTGTTGCCCACACCGCACCAATGAGGCGAGAGGCTCGCGATCGGGTGCATCGCCGTGACGGGAGCGGATTGGTGCCAACGAGGAACGGGAAAGTGTCCCGATACAGGTCTACTTGCGGAGGGCTCCGGCTCCTAGCATGACGGTACGGCAATGGGGGCGATCGGCGTCGCTGACGAGCCATCGATTTCGAGCGTGCCCGATACACGCGTGCTGGATCGCGATGCTCCGTCGCCGATGAAACGTTGCGAATGCAACGGCAACCGTTCCCGGTGTTTCGGGCGGCGACGCGACACGCGACGCCCATACGAAATCGGAGGCCTGCGATGGAAACGTTGGATATCGAGTGGCTGTCGACTTCGCCGGCGCCGATCCGGAATGATTCGCGCATCGAAGCGGGTGCGCATCTCGTCAGCGAACGCGATGGGTATGCGCACCACGGAATCTACGCGGGAAACGGCCTGGTTATCCACTATGGCGGCTTTCATCGCTCCGCAAGGCGGTGCCCGGTGGAATGCGTTTCGTTGCGTTGCTTCGCGGCGAACAAGGGAATCCGCGTCCAGCCGGAACCGGGTGCCGTCTATACCGGAATGACGGTCGTCGAGCGGGCCAGGTCGCGCCTGGGTGAAGACCGATACCAGCTTCTGACGAACAACTGCGAACACTTCTGCACCTGGTGCGTGCGGGGTGTCGGACGCAGTGAGCAGGTACGCCGCGGCTTGAGGAATCCATGGATGGGCATCCGGACACTGTTCGCGCTCGCGAACGAGGGTCTGGCTTCCCGTGCACGCATGAGGTCGCGTTGCCGCGATGAAATGCACCCGGGTCTCGTCGCGCCTGCGCGGATACCGGAGCGAACCCGAATGGCGATTTTTTTGCAATTGGCTTTCCTGGCCTACTACGTGACGAGACGAGCAATGAACATTTTTTCAATCGCCGGGCGACACACGTCGCGCGTGTTCAAGGCGGGGGTGCCGGCGATCGTCGCGGCCGGGTTGTCGGCATGTGTGAATTACGCCGGCATTCACGGCGATGCGGCGATGACCGAGCCGCGGCAGTACGCGACGCAACAGAGCCTTCCGCTCGAGCAAGGGCATTGGCCCGACGCCGATTGGGCCGATCAGTTCGGCGACGGGCAACTGAAGTCGTTGATCGACGAGGCGCTCAAAGGCAGCCCGACGCTCGCTCAGGCGCGTGCGCGCGTGGCGGCCGCGCAGGCCTACAGCGAATCCGCGCGAGCGGGGACGATGCCGCGCATCGACGCCAGCTATGCGCTCACACGGCAGCAATTTTCCGGAACGGCGCTCGTACCGCCGCCGTATGGTGGTTCGTGGCAGACGGAGAACCGCGGCATCCTCGGCGCTTCGTACGAACTCGACCTTTGGGGCAAGAAGCGCGAGGCACTGAAGGCGTCGGTGTCGACGCTTCAGGCGAGCCGCGCCGACGCGGAGACGGTCAGGCTGACGCTCACGACGTCGATCGCGCGCACCTACAACGAGCTGGCCCGTCTGTACCTGCTGCATGACATCGCGCAACAGGAAATCGATCGGCGCGAGAAGATCGACCGCATCGCCGCGGGCCGCATTGCGACCGGGCTCGACACACAGGTCGAGCGCGAGACCGCTCGCGCGAACCTCGCGACGAGCCGCGCGTCGCTGACATCGCTCGACGGCCGGATTCTGGCGATGCGCTATCAGATCGCCGCACTGCTCGGCGCCGGCCCCGATCGCGGCCTGCGGATCGCGCGCCCGATGCTCGGCATCGGCAACGAGGTTCGACTGCCCGACAATCTGCCCGCCGATCTCGTGAGCCGGCGCCCGGACATCGTGGCTGCCCGGTGGCGTGTCGATGCGCTCGCGCACGATGTGAAGGAAGCCAAGGCCGAGTTCTATCCCGACATCAACCTGAGCGCCGCGATCGGGCTCGATGCGTTCGGCTTCGGGCGCTTCCTGACGGCGGCGAGCCGCACCGCGTCGATCGGCCCGGCGATCCACCTGCCGATCTTCGATGCCGGCGCGCTCCGCGCGCAACTGAAGGGACGCTACGCGGACTTCGACAACGCCGTCGCGGCCTATAACCAGGCGCTCGTGACCGCGTTGAGCGAAGTCGCGACGCAAGTCGCCGACGTGCGTTCGACGGACGCGCAACTCGTCGACGCGCAGTCCGCGCAGCAAGCCGCGCTGAAGGCGGCCGCGCTGGCGCTGGCTCAATACAAGGCCGGTCTCACGAATCAACTGACCGCGTTGAACGCCGACGTCAATGCGCTTTCCGCCGATCAGGGCGTCGCGAATCTGCGCATGGACCGTCGTGATCGTCAGATCGCGCTGGCGTCCGCGCTGGGTGGCGGCTTCGTCGACACGTCGTTCGCAGAGTCGGGGGCTGCGGCACGCGCCGATGTGCCCGTGTCGGCCGCGCCTGCCGTCGCCGCGCGTTGAGCGGCGATCCATCGAATCTGCCAGGAGAATCGAAATGAGCGAAATCAACCCGCCGGTTCGCAAGCCGGTCGAATCCGCACGCGTGAATCATGACCCGTCGCCGCAGGGAGGCGACGATGTCGCAAGCGAAGCCGCCACGCGACGGCGCAGGCTGTTGCTGGCGCTGCTCGGTGCGGCGGTCGTCGCGTCGTCGGTCGCGTATGGCGTGTACTACCTGACGTATGCGCGCTACCACGAATCGACCGACGACGCTTACGTCAGCGGCAATCTCGTGCAACTGACGCCGCAGGTGGCCGGCACCGTCGTGGCGGTGAATGCCGACGATACGCAGATCGTGAAGGCGGGCGACCCGGTCGTCACGCTCGACAACGCCGATGCGAAAGTCGCGCTCGGCAACGCCGAAGCGGCGCTGGGGCAGACCGTGCGGCAGGTGAGCAGCCTGTACGTGAACAACGATCTGTATGCCGCGAACGTCGCGCAGAAGCAGTCCGATTTCGTCCGCGCGCAGGACGATCTGCGCCGCCGCCAGGCCGTTGCCGATACGGGCGCCGTGTCCGCCGAGGACATCGCGCACGCGCGCGACACCGTGGCGGCCGCGCGGGCCGCGCTCGACGCCGCGCGTCAGCAGGCGGAAGCCAACCGCGCATTGACCGCCCGCACGACGATCGACCAGCACCCGAATGTGCAAGCGGCCGCGTCGAAAGTGCGCGATGCGTATCTGGCCTACGCGCGCAACGTGCTGCCGGCGCCCGTCACGGGATACGTCGCGAAGCGTTCGGCCCAGGTGGGCCAGCGCGTGTCGCCCGGCACGCCATTGATGGCGATCGTGCCGCTCGACGGTGTGTGGGTCGACGCGAACTTCAAGGAAGGCCAGTTGCGCAACATGCGCATCGGTCAGTCCGTCACGCTGACGGCCGACGTGTACGGTGGCAAGGTCCGGTACCACGGCCGCGTCGTCGGCTTCTCGGCAGGCACGGGCAGCGCATTCGCGAGCTTGCCCGCGCAGAACGCGACGGGCAACTGGATCAAGATCGTGCAGCGTTTGCCCGCACGTATCCAGCTCGACCGGAAGGAGCTCGATGCGCATCCGCTGCGTATCGGACTGTCGATGGATGTCGACGTGGATACGCGCGACGACACCGGCCCGCAGCTCGGCGCGGCAATGAACACGTCGTATCGAACGGACGTGTTTGCCGAGTACGGCGCACAGGCGGATGCCGAGATCGAGAAGATCATCGCGCGCAACGTCGTCATCGGGCATGCGGGGGCGACGGGGCCCGCCGGATCGCCGACGGCATCCGCCAGGCACGACACACGAGACGCGCGCGACACGGCCGACACGGGCAACACGACGGCGCGCGCAAGCTGACCCCCCGACCCGGTGCGCGTGACGGTCGCGTTCCGGTCGATCCAATCGCGTGACCGGCCGGATCGATACGCCGGCACGGTCGAAACTTCAGAGTGGAAACAACATGAATTCCTCGACGCAACCCGCACCGCCGCCGCTGACGGGCGGAAAGCTGGTCCTGGCGACCCTCGCCGTCGCGCTCGCGACGTTCATGAACGTCCTCGATTCGTCGATCGCCAACGTCGCGATTCCGACCATCTCGGGCAACCTCGGCGTCTCCGTCGACGAAGGTACGTGGGTGATCACGCTGTTCTCGGCGGCCAATGCCGTCGCGATTCCGTTGACGGGCTGGCTGACGCAGCGCGTCGGGCAGATCAGGTTGTTCGTGGCCGCGATCGTGCTGTTCGTGTTCTCGTCGTGGTTGTGCGGCGTCGCGCCGAACCTGCTCGTGCTGCTCGCCGCGCGCGTGTTGCAGGGTGTCGTCGCGGGGCCGCTGATTCCGCTGTCGCAAGCGATCCTGCTGGGCTCGTATTCGAAGGAGAAAAGCTCGACCGCGCTCGCGCTATGGTCGATGACCGCGACGGTCGGCCCGATCGCCGGCCCCGCGCTGGGCGGCTGGATCACCGACAGCTACAGCTGGTCGTGGATCTTCTACATCAACATCCCCGTCGGCCTGTTCGCGGCCGGCGTCACGTGGATGATCTATCGCGACCGCGAGACGCAGGTGCGCAAGCTTCCCATCGACAAGGTCGGCCTGATGTCGCTCATCGTGTGGGTCGCGACGCTGCAGATCATGCTCGACAAGGGCAAGGACCTCGACTGGTTCAGTTCGCCCGTGATCTGCACGCTTGCGGTCGTCGCCGCCATCAGCTTCCTGTTCTTCCTGATCTGGGAGTTCACGGAGCGGAACCCGATCGTCGACATACGCCTGTTCGCGGTGCGCAATTTCCGCGGCGGCACGATCGCGATCTCGGTTGCATACGCGGTGTTCTTCTCGAACCTCGTGATCCTGCCGCAGTGGATTCAGGGCTATCTCGGCTATCGATCGGTGGATGCCGGGCTCGTGACCGCGCCGCTCGGGATCTTCGCCGTGCTGTCGGCGCCGATGATGGCGAAGATCATGCCGAAGTCCGATGCACGGGTGCTCGCGACGCTGGCGTTCCTCGGATTCGCTGGCGTGTTCTTCATGCGCTCGCATTACACGACGAGCGTCGACCCCTATACGCTGGTGCTGCCGACCCTGTTGCAAGGTATTCCGATGGCGCTGTTCTTTACGCCGCTGACCGCCATCATTCTGTCGGGTTTGCCGCCCGAACGGATTCCGGCGGCCGCCGGCCTGTCCAACTTCGTGCGCGTGTTCGCGGGGGGTGTCGGCACGTCGTTGATCGCGACGGGGTGGAACGACCGGACGATCCTTCATCATGCCCGGCTCGCCGAGCAATCGGGCGTGAACAACCCCGCCTATACGGGCGCCATCGCGCAGCTCCACGCGACGCTCGGCGGCGGCGTGGATCAGGCCACCGCGTTTTTCGAACGTACGCTCAATGCGCAGGCCGCGATGCTCGCGCTGAACGATATCTTCTGGGTGTCGTCGATCATCTTCATCGTGATCGTTCCGCTGGTCTGGCTTACCAGGCCGGGCAAGGGCGGTGGTGGCATGGCTGGCGGCGCGCATTGAGCGGGGCTGCTTCGAAGCGCGCGGGGTGCACTCGACGAAAACGCATGGGTTGCCCGTCGCGATCTGCACTGCACGCGGGACGGGCAACCGTGACAAAACCGCGAGCGTTTCTGGCGAAACCCGGATAGCGGTCGTTTGACGGTCTATCGTTGTTCGACATCGGACACCAGCAGGGTCCCTCTGGAACGACCGCTGGCGGCATTGGCGGAGGATCTCTGGACCCAGTTGGATCCGATGACTCTTGTCCTCCAAGAACGCCCGTTCCGGAAGCGATAAGGCGAACGGCGGTTGAGGGATGGCAAAAGATCGAGTAGCCGAATCCGCTTGCGAAGAAATGATCCGTATCGCGACCCTCCCGAGACTTCTCCGCGCGTACCTCGAACTCGAGTTCGACGTGATCGGACGTTCGCCGGCCCATGGGTGACCGTTTCCTCCGCTCGATCGACTTTGATTGCCCGGAATGGCGTGGCTTGGTGCAAGATCTGTATGTCGCACGGAAGGTCGACCAGACCGTCCTGCAGACCATGCTGCTAATGCGTGAGGTGAACCATGCCGATCATCAATCGCCAGCCGTTTTCGGATGCTCCGGTGCTTCGTGTGCGCGATGTTACGCTCTCCGCGACGGACGACATCGAGAATTGCAGGCAAGCCGGGAACTGATCCGTCGCCAGCGCGACGAGCTCCAGGGTCTCTACGATAAGCTTGTCGCAGAGCAGAAAGTGTCGGAGCGGCTGCTGCTCAACCTGCTGCCCTCTCCGATCGCCGAGCGGCTGAAGGCACGTCCAGAAGGGATCGCCGACAGCATTCCGGAGGTCATCGCCGACAGCTTTCCGGAAGCGACGGTACTGTTCGCGGATATCGTGGCATTCACCCGATTTTCGGCGGGCCTGAGCCCCGAGCGACTGGTGGGCGTGCTCAATGAAATCTTCACCGAATTCGACACCATTGCTGATCGGCGTGGCCTCGAGAAGATCAAGACCATCGGCGATGCATACATGGCGGCCGCGGGGCTGCCGGAGCCGACGGCAGATCACGCGGTGCGCGCCGCGCATATGGCGCTGGACATGATAGACGCGCTGGCGCGCTTCAATCAGCGCACTGGCTACAACCTGCAAATGCGCATCGGCGTAAACAGCGGTGCCGTCGTGGCCGGCGTCATCGGCAAGCACAAGTTCATCTACGACTTGTGGGGCGATGCGGTCAACCCGCAAGCCGGATGGAATCTCACGGCGTGGCGGGACGGGTGCAGGTAACGGATGCGCCACGGCGCCGGTTGGGTGAGCCGTTCCAGTTTGAGGAGCGCGGCAACATCGAGGCAAAAGGTATAGGAATGCTACACACGTGGTTTCTGTCTGACCGATGCCGTGCGCCGTCCAAATGATGCTCCGTGCCGCCAACCGCAATCCCGTCCTCCAACACACGTGATGGGCAATGTATTGCCGCCGCCTGACGCGTCCCGGACAGACTGCGGCGCGAAGGCTCGGATGGCCGTTGTACCTTGGAAGCTGTCATTGATATGGCGCTTGATCCGGCGGCCGCTCCGGGTCGCAAGCGGGCCATCGCCAGAGCCGGCAATCGATGCCGGACTTCCATCGGATTGGAATCCTTGGTCTGCGGGCGGCGAGTCGCGGCAATCCATCTATGCGCCGCCATCGAGCTTGACCTTGAGGCGCCGCACCGCTTCGGTCGATTCGGCATCGATCTGCTTGCGCAGAACTGCCCAGTTGAGCAGCGAGAACAGCAAAGTTGGCGCCCGGTAGGCAAAATCGCGCTCGAACCGCGTGCCGGCGCCGATCGGCGTCAGCGTGTATGTGACGGTCCCTGCCTTCCTCCCATCGATGTCGCCGTCAATGCTCCAGAATGTCGGAGCGCGGCGCCCCGCCACCGTCCAGACGACCGTCCCAGTGCGGCCCGCCACGCTGAAGTCCTCAGTCACCTTTTCTCCAACTTGCAGCGAATGATCGGTGGCGCCACGCACTGCCAGCGACGATGGATGCCATGCCGGCCAGTTTGCGGGTGTCGACACATATTCGAACACTTCTTCAGGCGCTCGCTGGATCGTGACCTCGCTGTGAATTTGTGTCATCGGCTGCCAGGGTAGTGGCACAAAAAGCAGCACGACAACCGCGCAGATCGCTATGAGCGCACGGAGGACTGTCTTACGAAATCGCATGGCATGAGGCTCGCAGAAAGGGGGGCTGCCTCCACTATAGACACGGTCACCATGTCACAGCGGTGTGGCAAGGGGGGCATTGCAACGCTTGACGGTGGCCCAATCGTCGAACCCGCCCGATCGCCGTTCGCTGCCGATTGGAGATGTCTGCCGGCCAGGCCTACACTCATCCATGCCCCGCGCGACCTGAATACTGGCCGCCACTTCAACTCGATGGGCGCGGGCGGACATGTTCGCATCTCACGGCGCCGCTCGTTCGCGGCAAAGGAAAAGCCATGGATAAGTTCCCAAAAACCACTGCCTTGTTCATCGCAGGCTTTGGCCCGATTGCGATTGAGGCCGAGGCAAGCCGCGAGCTTTACAGTCGGGCCTTCGGTATCCCCTTCAAGGAAGAGACAGGCGGCTACCTCCATACTGAGAGCATGAATGGCGCAAACACTTTCGCCTTGTGGCCGCTCTCTCAGGCCGCTCAGTCGTGCTTCGACATGGATTCGTGGCCTAGCGACGTACCCATCCCGCAAGCCTGGATTGAGTTTGATGTCGACAATGTCGAAGCGGCTACAGCAGAACTTGAATCGCGGGGGTATCGAATGCTGGTCAGGAACCGGAGTGAGCCGTGGGGCCAGACCGTCAGTCGCTTCATCGGGCCGGAAGGATTGCTGGTAGGAATTACCTTTACGCCATCCATGCGGGACGAGAAATGATGATGGCCGCAGTGGCAGTCCCTCGTGCGATGAATGATCTGGCCGACGAGCAGCACACGCCCCTCAGGTGAATGGCTGATGAAGTCGGCAAACGGCCGTTCCGATGAGAATGATTCGGATTTCGTCATCTGCCAAAGCGCCCCTGACCTGCACTCAGGGTGTTCAGAACGTGGTGAATTCTCGACCCGACGGATTGGGGCGGCGGCGACACGCTACGATCAAAGCGATCCGACTTTCGTCCCGACGCACAATGACGACAATGTATGAATTGCTCGGTGTGTGCGAGAACGCCACCAACGAGGAAATCAAGCGCGGCTACCGAAAG
>NZ_QTQF01000073.1:0-18681 GCF_003854235.1 Burkholderia sp. Bp8998 | reverse complement strand
TGTTCCTGTCGGCGTTCCCGAGCGCCGCGCTCACGGGCCAGTCGTTCGTCGTCAGCCACGGCTGGTTCATGCAGTAACGGGCTCTTCGGCTCGGGCGGCCGCGCTGCGCGCCGCTTGTGCCGTGCCGGGCATTCCCGGCAGTAGGACGGCATAAAAAAACGCGCTCCTCGGAGCGCGTTTTTTGCTTCGGAAGGGCGGGCTGCCGCCCGCTGACGCCGACTTACTTCAGGACCGCTGCGACTGCATTGGCGACTGCGTCGAGGTTGCGCGTGTTCAGCGCTGCGACGCAGATCCGGCCGGTGCCGACTGCATAGATGCCGAACTCTTCGCGCAGGCGATCGACTTGCGCCGAGGTCAGGCCCGAATACGAGAACATCCCGCGCTGCGCGTTGATGAAGCTGAAGTCGCGATCGACGCCGCTCGCCTTCAGGCGCTCGACGAGACCGTTGCGCATCGCGCGGATGCGGTCGCGCATTTCGCCGAGTTCCTGCACCCACGAAGCATGCAGTTCCGGCGATGCGAGCACGGCCGCGACGACGGCGCCGCCATGGGTCGGCGGGTTCGAGTAGTTCGTGCGGATCACGCGCTTCAGTTGCGACAACACGCGCGTCGCTTCTTCCTTGCTCGACGTGATGATCGACAGCGCGCCGACGCGTTCGCCGTACAGCGAGAACGACTTCGAGAACGACGACGACACGAATGCGTTCAGGTCGGCCGCGGCAAACAGACGCACGGCGGCGGCATCGGCCTCGATGTTCTCGCCGAAGCCCTGGTAGGCCATGTCGAGGAACGGCACGAGGTTGCGCGCCTTGACGACGTCGACGACCTGCTGCCATTGCGCTTCGGTCAGGTCCACGCCGGTCGGGTTGTGGCAGCACGCGTGCAGCACGACGATCGTGCCTGCCGCATAGCCGTTCAGCGCCGACAGCATGCCTTCGAAGTTCACGCCGTTGGTGGCGGCGTCGTAGTACGGGTATGCGACGACTTCGAAGCCGGCCGCTTCGAACAGTGCGCGGTGGTTTTCCCAGCTCGGGTCGCTGATCGCGACCTTCGCGTTCGGGTTCACGGTGCGCAGGAAATCGGCGCCGATCTTCAGTGCGCCCGTGCCGCCCAGTGCCTGCGCCGTGACCACGCGGCCTGCGGCGATCAGCGGCGAATCGTTGCCGAGCAGCAGCTTCTGCACCGCCGCGTCGTACGCGGCGATCCCGTCGATCGGCAGGTAGCCGCGCGGCAGGCCGGCGTCGACACGAGCCTTTTCCGCTTCGCGAACGGCGCGCAGCAGCGGAATCTTGCCTTCTTCGTTCGTGTACACACCGACGCCGAGGTTGACCTTGGTCGGGCGCGTATCGGCGTTGAAGGCTTCGTTCAGGCCCAGGATCGGGTCGCGGGGAGCAAGCTGGACAGCGGAGAAGAGCGACATGATGATTCGGCAGTAGTGAAAAGAGGGTCAGGCTTTCAGCCGGCGGGGCGGGCGCAGCGGACCGCGCGCCAACGGGCACGGCGCCGGAAAGCGCAGCAGGCTGACATTGTAGCGAATTCACGCTGCCGGAGGCGGCGATTGCGCGGCGAATTGCGACTTCGGACGGTTGCCGCGCGTCAGGAGCCGTCAGCGGTTCGCAACGCCGCGAAGCGCTAGAATAGTTTTTTTGCCCTCGCTCCGGCCGCACTCCATGTCCGAACATCACGCCGAAGTCGGCGACGCGCTCGACGAATCGAAATTCGTGACCTTCGAAGGGTCGCCGTTCCAGCTGTATCAACCGTATCCGCCCGCAGGCGACCAGCCGACCGCGATCGAAACGCTCGTCGAAGGTGTCGGCGACGGCCTCGCATTCCAGACGCTGCTCGGCGTGACCGGTTCGGGCAAGACCTTCACGATGGCCAACACGATCGCGCGGCTCGGCCGCCCGGCAATCGTGTTCGCGCCGAACAAGACGCTCGCGGCGCAGCTCTACGCGGAGTTCCGCGAGTTCTTCCCGCGCAATGCGGTCGAGTACTTCGTCTCGTACTACGACTATTACCAGCCGGAAGCGTACGTGCCGCAGCGCGACCTGTTCATCGAGAAGGATTCGTCGATCAACGAGCACATCGAGCAGATGCGGCTGTCGGCGACGAAGAGCCTGATGGAGCGCCGCGACGTGGTGATCGTCGCGACGGTGTCGGCGATCTACGGTATCGGCAACCCGTCCGAATACCACCAGATGATCCTGACGCTGCGCACCGGCGACAAGCTCGGCCAGCGCGACGTGATCGCGCGGCTGATCGCGATGCAGTACTCGCGCAACGAACAGGACTTCCAGCGCGGCACGTTCCGCGTGCGCGGCGACACGATCGACATCTTCCCGGCCGAGCACGCGGAGCTGGCCGTGCGCATCGAGCTGTTCGACGACGAGGTCGAGACGCTGCAGCTGTTCGACCCGCTGACCGGGCGCGTGCGACAGAAGATTCCGCGCTTCACCGTGTATCCGTCGTCGCACTACGTGACGCCGCGCGACACCGTGATGCGTGCGGTCGAGACGATCAAGGACGAATTGCGCGAGCGCCTCGAGTTCTTCCACAGCGACGGCAAGCTCGTCGAGGCGCAGCGCCTCGAGCAGCGCACGCGCTTCGACCTCGAGATGCTGCAGGAGCTCGGCTTCTGCAAGGGCATCGAGAACTACTCGCGGCACTTCTCGGGTGCCGAGCCCGGGGAGCCGCCGCCGACGCTCGTCGACTACCTGCCGCCCGACGCGCTGATGCTGCTCGACGAATCGCACGTGCTGATCGGCCAGCTGAACGGCATGTACAACGGCGACCGCGCGCGCAAGGAAAACCTCGTCAACTACGGCTTCCGGCTGCCGTCGGCGCTGGACAACCGGCCGCTCAAGTTCCCGGAGTTCGAGCGCAAGATGCGCCAGGTGGTGTTCGTGTCGGCGACACCGGCCGACTACGAGCAGCGCGTGACGGGGCAGGTGGCCGAGCAGGTGGTGCGGCCGACCGGGCTCGTCGATCCGGAAATCGAAGTGCGCCCGGCAAGCTCGCAGGTCGACGACGTGCTGACCGAGATCAACGCGCGCGTGAACGCCGGCGAGCGTGTGCTGATCACCGTGCTGACGAAGCGGATGGCCGAGCAGCTCACCGAGTTCCTGGCGGACCACGGCGTCAAGGTGCGCTACCTGCATAGCGACATCGACACGGTGGAGCGGGTCGAGATCATCCGCGACCTGCGGCTCGGCACGTTCGACGTGCTGGTCGGGATCAACCTGCTGCGCGAAGGCCTCGACATTCCGGAGGTGTCGCTGGTCGCGATTCTCGACGCGGACAAGGAAGGCTTCCTGCGCGCCGAGCGCTCGTTGATCCAGACGATCGGCCGCGCGGCGCGCAACGTGAACGGCAAGGCGATCCTCTACGCCGACACGATGACCGAATCGATGAAGCGCGCGATCGGCGAGACCGAGCGGCGCCGCGCGAAGCAGATCGCGCACAACGAGAAGATGGGCATCACGCCGCGCGGCGTCGTGAAGCGCATCAAGGACATCATCGACGGCGTCTACAACGCCGATGACGCGCGCGCCGAGCTGAAGGAAGCGCAGCAACGCGCGAAGTTCGAGGACATGTCGGAAAAGCAGATCGCGAAAGAGATCAAGCGTCTCGAAAAGCAGATGGCCGACTACGCGAAGAACCTCGAGTTCGAAAAGGCCGCGGCGACGCGCGACCAGCTTGCGCTGCTGCGTGAACGCGTGTTCGGAGCGAACGTGGGCGACCACGTCAACGGCGGCCGGTAAATCTTTCCAAACGTCACTGAAACCTTCTGGTAACACCGTTGTAAGCCTTGTCGGATCAGGGGTTTACACGGTGTCTTGTTTGTTCCGGAGTCGGTTCAGTGCTAAACTTTGCAAGTATTGAGAATAGTTCGCATTAACGTTATTGGTTGCGTTAGTGTTTCCAGCGCGCGGTCATGACGGGCGGTGCGCAAGTCACCAGACAAATAACAAGGAGTGTCCATGTTGGGTTCTTCGTTCATCCGCACGTCGGTTGCGGTAGCGGCGGCGCTTGCCGCGATGTCGGCTTCGGCTGCCGAATATCCGATCGGCAAGCAGCAGATCCAGGGCGGCATGGAAATCGGCGCGGTGTACCTGCAGCCGATCTCGATGGATCCGGAGGGGATGATGCGCAAGGCGTCGGATTCCGACATCCACCTCGAGGCCGACATCCACGCGGTCAAGAACAACCCGACGGGTTTCGCGGAAGGCGACTGGATGCCGTACCTGCAGGTCACGTACAAGCTGACGAAGCAGGGCGACACGAAGTGGAAGGCTGAAGGCGACCTGATGGGCATGGTCGCGAGCGACGGCCCGCACTACGGCGACAACGTGAAGCTGGCCGGCCCGGGCAAGTATCACCTGACGATGACCGTCAAGCCGCCGATGCAGTCGGGCCACATGGCGTTCGGCCGTCACGTCGACAAGGAAACGGGCGTGGGCGCATGGTTCAAGCCCATCACCCTCGAATATGACTTCCCGTTCGCCGGCATCGGCAAGAAGGGCGGGTACTGATCGGTGGCATCACGGACGGCGCGCTTCGGCGCGCCGTCGGCGTAGAGAACCCAGAATGAAATTCCCTCAGAAAATCGTCGCCGCAGCCGCCGCGCTGTGGCTCGCCGGCGCAGCGCATGCCGCTGATCTGCCGACGTTCAAGCTCGAGATGACGGACGGCAAGCTGAACCCCGCCCGTATCGAAGTGCCGGCTGGCCAGCGCTTCAAGATCGAGATCAGGAATACCGGCAAGGGTGCCGCCGAATTCGAGAGCGTGCAGTTGCGCAAGGAGAAGGTGCTTGCGCCGGGCGCCGATTCGTTCGTGGTCGTCGCTCCGCTGTCGCCGGGCGAATACAAGTTTTTCGACGATTTCCACCAGCAGGCACAGGGCGTGATCGTCGCGAAGTAATGCGTTTTATCTGCGTGCGGGCGTACGAGTGCGTCGCCCCGCACGTCAGGAGGATTCAATGGGTCAGATCTTGTTCATCGTCTGGCGGGAGAGCGTCGAAGCGCTGCTCGTCGTCGGCATCCTCTATGCATGGCTGAAGAACGGCGACGACGACGCGCGCCGCGGCCTGCCCTTTCTGTGGACGGGCGTGGCAGTCGGCTTGCTGATGGCCGTTGGTCTCGGCGCCGCGCTCGTCGGCTTCACCGAAGTGCTGTCCGGCGACGCGCAGGACTATTTCCAGACCGCGATGGTGTTGATCGCGTGCGTGTTGATCGTGCAGATGGTGCTGTGGATGCGCCGGCACGGCCGCACGCTGAAGCGTGACATGGAGCAGTCGCTGCAGCAGAGCACGCGCGATTCGAACTGGTGGGGTGTCGCCGTGCTGGTCGCGCTCGCGATCGCACGCGAAGGCAGCGAGACGGTGATCTTCCTGTACGGCCTCGGTTTCGGCCAGTCGGGGCACGTCGATGGCAGCCAGATGCTCGCGGTCGTGATCGGCCTCAGCCTCGCGTTCCTCACGTTCTATCTGCTCCAGCTTGGCGGCAAGTACTTCTCGTGGCGGCATTTCTTCCGCGTGACCGAAGTGATGCTGCTGTTCCTCGGTGCGGGCCTGTTCCAGACCGGCGTCGACAAGCTGATCGACAAGGAAATCCTGCCGCTCGGCATCTCGCAAGTGTGGGACACGTCGGGGATCCTCGATGATTCCGGTACGTTCGGTTCGCTCGTCGCGACGCTGACCGGCTATCGCGCACACCCGGCGCTGACCAACCTGATCGCCTATGCCGCGTACTGGGCGGTGGTCTGGCTGCTGATGAAGCGCGCGAGCCGTCGTCCGGTCGTCCCCGCAGGTCGCGCGGCATGAGTGTTGTCGTCGCAGCCAAGCCGGGCTGGCTCGCGCAGGCCGGCCAGTGGATGCAGCGCCACGGCGCGGTGATCCGCGGCATCCAGTGGGTCGTCGTCGCCGTCTACGCATTCCTGATCATCGTGCCGGCGGTGTTGCCGCTGCCGGACGATTCCGCGCACCTGTGGAGCAATCTCACGCTGATCGCGCAGTTCGTGTTCTGGGGCATCTGGTGGCCGTTCGTACTGCTGTCGATGGTCATGCTCGGCCGCGTCTGGTGCGGCGTGCTGTGTCCGGAAGGCGCACTGACCGAATATGCGAGCAAGTTCGGCCGCGGTGGCGCGATTCCGCGCTGGATGCGGTGGGGCGGCTGGCCGTTCGTCGCGTTCGGGCTCACGACGATCTACGGGCAGATGGTCAGCGTGTACCAGTACCCGCTCGCGGTGCTGTTCGTGCTCGGCGGTTCGACCGTCGGTGCGATCGTGATCGGCGTGCTGTACGGCCGCGAGAAGCGTGTGTGGTGCAAGTATCTGTGCCCGGTCAATGGTGTATTCGGGCTGCTCGCGCGACTCGCGCCGATGCGCTACAAGGTCGACGAGGATGCGTGGCGTCGCTCGTACAAGAACGGCGAGCACGGGCATCGCGTGATTCCGATCAATTGCGCGCCGCTCGTGCCGTTGCGCAACATGAAGGGTGCCGCCGCATGCCATATGTGCGGCCGCTGCAGCGGGCACCGTGACGCGATCGCGCTGTCGTGGCGCTCGCCGTCCGACGAGGTCGTGAGCCTCGGCGCGCAGCAGGCGAATCCGTGGGACACGGCGCTGATCCTGTACGGCCTGCTCGGCGTCGCGATCGGTGCATTCCACTGGACCGTCAGCCCGTGGTTCGTGCAGATCAAGCAATGGCTCGCGGGCTGGCTGATCGACCGCGACATCACGTGGCCACTCGAGACCAATGCACCGTGGTTCCTGCTCACGCACTATCCGGATCGCAACGACGTGTTCTCGTGGCTCGACGGCGGGCTGATTGTCAGCTACATCGTCGGCACGGGGCTTGTATACGGCACCGCGCTGCTCGTGCTGCTGGCCGGCGCGACGCTGATGCTCGGGCGCTTCGACCGCGTGCGTCTCCATCATCTCGCGCAGGCGCTGATCCCGATCGCGGGGGCCGGCGTGTTCCTCGGGCTGTCGGCGACCACGCTGTCGCTGCTGCGGGCCGAGCATGTGCCGCTCGGCTGGGCGACCGACGTGCGCATCGCGATTCTGGTTGGCGCGAACGCGTGGAGCGCCTGGCTCGCCTGGAAGGTGACGGGGCGCTATGCGGCATGGCCGCGCCGGCTGGCTGCATTCGCGTGGTTCGCGGCCGGCCTGGCCGTGGTCGACAGCGCATGGTGGTTGATGTTCTGGGGTTTCTGATGCGGTTCTGATGCGGAATTGAAGGCCTGGCGGCCGCGTTCCGGAGCAGCGGGCGAGCGTGTGCCGCTGTCGGGCTCCGGAACGCGCTGAAGCTGCAGTGCCGATAGCCGCGATGCCTTTCCATTGCATCCGGACGCCCAAACAAAGAAGCGACACGCCCTTCGACGTGTCGCTTCTTTTCTTCCTTGTGCGAGAACCAAAAAAGTGGCTTGGCTTGCTGCAACGGCTGCTTGAGTGTGTTTGCACGAAGGGGTCTAGATCTCGCGTGCAAGCCGTTACGCTGGCTACTGCCCAACACCTCTCAGGGAGGTGGTCCCCACAATACTCTGTCCTTACTTCGTCAGGATCAGTTTGCCGAGCCGCGTGGCACGCAACTGATACGTCTCTCCGTTATGCGCGATGCTGATGTGGCTGTGGCCTTGCAGCAGCGCGTCGCTGCTGAGGGTCCGGGTGCCGGCATCGCGGCTGCCGGCGG
The DNA here is from genome assembly GCF_003854235.1 of Burkholderia sp. Bp8998. Taxonomy (NCBI): domain Bacteria; kingdom Pseudomonadati; phylum Pseudomonadota; class Betaproteobacteria; order Burkholderiales; family Burkholderiaceae; genus Burkholderia; species Burkholderia sp. Bp8998. The sequence continues at coordinate 10,991 of NZ_QTQF01000073.1, read as the reverse complement.
GTTTCGCCGGCGTCGTGACCGCTGCCGTCTTCTGACGGTTGGCGCTTGCGGTGCCGGTTGTGCGGCGCAAGGTCAGCGTGGTCGGGCGCGTGGTGTCGGTCATTCGGTTGATCGGTGACTGTCGATACGATGGGATGAATTCTAAATGATAACTATTCCCATTTACAAAAACTCTTTATCGATCGATGCGGGAAATCCGATAGCTTGAATCAAAGCAGCGGCCCGCGGGCCGCCGCTGATATCAGTGGAGCGGATCGGGGTCCTTGCGTCCCTGAGCGTATTCGCGGATCAGGCGCACCGTGTCGATGTCCGACGTGCGATACGCTTCCTTGACGATGCCGTGCGTCTGGCGCGCTTCCTCGCTGTCGTCCGTGACGGTCAACGTCGTGTGGTATTCGAAGCGCAGGAACAGCTCGTGGTCGTCGCGCTCCTCGATCGTCATCGTCAGCGAGCCGCCGATTTCGCCGCCGGCCGCATGGATGTCGTAGCGCACTTGCTGGTTCGGGATGAACGTCACGCGGTCGCGCACGGTCGCATGTCCGTAGTGCAGTTCGCGTTCGAGCGTCGTGTCCGTCCGTTCGTGGACGACACAGCTGTCGAGGCCGATCACGAACAGCTGCGGCTGTTCGGCGCGCAGCACGAGGCCTTCCCACAGCTGGTCGCGGGTCAGGGACGGCACGGCCGGATCGTCGGAGTTGATCTGGATCAGATGTTCGAAGTTCAAGGGGACGGATTCCTTCTGGTGGCGGGCAGCCGCGTGGCTCAAGGAGTCATTGTGACGCAAAACGAGCCGTTTCGCGGCACCTGCGGCCCCCGATCGGACGTCACGCGCCGATGCGGCCCATGCGACCGGTCTGGTAGTCGACGACGGCCTGCCGGATCTCTTCCTCGGTATTCATCACGAACGGGCCGTAGCGGACGATCGGCTCGTTGAGCGGCACGCCGCCGATCAGCAGCAGGTCGAGCGGCGTATCGCCGGCTTCGAATATCACGGCGTCGCCATCGTCACCGTAGACGACCATGTGCCGTGCGTCGACGGGCTGCCTGTCGGGCCCGTAGCGACCCGCTCCGTCGAGTGGGTAGGCGAACACGCGATAGCCTGCCGGCACCGGCTGCGTGACCGTTGCGCCCGGTTGCAGCGTGAAATGCTGGTAGAGAATCGGCGTGCGCGTCTCGATCGCCGCACGCACACCGAACGCTTCGCCGGCGATCACGCGGACCTGCGCACGGCCGTCCGGCGACGTCGCGCTCGGGATGCGGGCGGCCGGGATCTCCTGGTAGCGCGGCGCGATCAGCTTGTCGCGCCGCGGCAGGTTGACCCACAGCTGGAAACCGTGCGAGCGCCCGCCTGCCTGCGCGAACTCGGGATCCGGCATTTCGCTGTGGACGACGCCCGCGCCAGCCGTCATCCACTGTACGTCGCCGGGCCCGAGCGTGCCGGCATGGCCGGCCGAGTCGCGATGGCGAAAGCGCCCGTCGAGCACGTAGGTGACGGTCTCGAAGCCGCGATGCGGATGATCGGGGGCGCCCTTGGCTTCGCCTGGCGCATAGTCGACGGGGCCCATCTCATCGAGCAGCAGAAACGGATCGAAATCCATCAGCAGCCGGGTCGGGAACGGGCGGTGAACCACGAAGCCGCCGCCTTCGGTCGTGCGAAGCGCGGGGTACGTGCGGTCAAGCGAGCGAGCGATCGTCATGCAGAAGCCCTCGATATCGTCGGAATAGCGTTATTTTTGAAACACAGCGCTATTATATTGGGCGTTTTACCGACCGATTTGCGGCGGTTCGCAATGGATTGTTCTGAAATTGGAACGATGACATGAACATCGATGCACACAACCTGAACGACCTCATGTACTTTTCGCAGGTCGTCGAACACGGCGGTTTCTCTGCGGCGGAACGCGTGCTGGGTATCTCGAAATCGCGCCTGTCGCGGCGCCTGACCGAACTCGAAGCGGCGCTCGGCGTGCGCCTGCTGCAGCGTTCGACGCGCAAGCTCGCGCTGACCGAGGCGGGGGAGCTGTTCTACCAGCATTGCCAGGCGATGCTCGCCGAAGCCCAGGCCGCGATGAACGCCGTGCAGCAGCTGCGCGCGTCACCGCGCGGCTCGGTGCGCGTGAGCGTCCCCGTGACACTGTCGCAGACGATGCTGTCGCGCATTCTCCCCGAATTCCTGCACCGCTATCCCGAGGTGAAGGTGCACATCCGTGTGACCAATCGCGTGATCGATCTGTTCGAGGATTCGATCGACGTCGCGTTGCGTGTGCGCTCGGAGCCGCCGCAGAACGCGAACATCGTCGTGCGGCCGCTGTGGCGGACCGAGCAGATGCTGGTTGGGGCGCCCAGCCTACTGAACCAGAATGCGCCGCCGCTCGTGCCGGACGATCTGGCGCATTTCGAGACGCTCGATACGCCGAGCGTCGACGGACGGCACGTGTTCAGCCTGATCGCGCCGGACGGCACACGTCACCTGCACGAGCACGATCCGCGGCTCGTGACGGCCGACCTGATGACGATCCGCGAGGCTGTGCTCGACGGCCTCGGCATCGCGGCGCTGCCCGAGATGATGTACGGCAATGCATTGCGCGCGGGGCAGTTGTCGCCGGTGATGCCGGGCTGGACGCTGCCGGTGCCGCAACTCTATGCGGTGTTCGTGTCGCGGCAGGGAATGCCGCCCGCGGTACGCGCGTTCGTCGACTATCTGGTCGAGAAGCTCGACCACGGCGAATACAAGCAGCCGAGCTGCCCCGAGCGCGCGAAGAACGAAGGGGTGGCGGCCGATGCTTCGGCCACCTGAACGCAAGATGCGCGTCGTGGCAAATTTGTTTTGTCATTGAAGCGTCGCCTGCAATCGCAAGTTTCAATCGCCGGGGCCTTGAATGCGTACGCGGGCAGGCCTATAGTGAAATCCCATTTCGCGAAGGAAGTTCTGAGCGGAATCAGGTGGCCGCATATATTGTGAGCCAGATAGGGCAGAACGCGCAGTCCGTGCAGACCACGGTAGCCGCATTTGCGTTGCTCGAGGCGCAACCGATACCGCCGAAGAGCCCGCCGCCCGAAGGCGCCCGCGTGCGCATGAAAAAAGGCCTTCATCTGGCGATGAGGGCCTTTTACTTTGTGCGGCCGGCGAGGTGCGGCCGGCAAGGCACGGCCGGCCACGCGATCGTCGCGTAGTGAAATGCGTGTGCGTTACTTTGCCTTCGCAGTCGGCTCCGTCACGAAGCCCAGCTTCGTCAGGCCGCCGGCCTGCGCATCGGACATCACTTCGGCCACACGCTCATAGGCAACCTTGCGATCGGCGCGCAGGTGCAACTCCGGTTGCGGCTGATGCTGTGCCGCTTCCGCGATGTGTGCCTGCAGCTGCTCGCGCGTGACCGTCTGGTCGTTCCACAGGATCGTACCGTTGCCCTGGATCGCGACGTCGACCGTCTGCGGCTTTTCGTCGACGGGCTGGCTGCTCGCGTGCGGAAGGTCGATCTTCACCGCGTGCTGCATTGCCGGGATCGTCACGAGGAAAATGATCAGGAGTACGAGCATGACGTCGACGAGCGGCGTCATGTTGATCTCGCTCATCACGCCATCGTCGTCGTCATCGCTGAAGCCGGTGTTCATTGCCATGGTTCACCCCGTCTCAGCTGGCGCGCGTCGCGAGGCGCAGGCCGTCGCGGGGCGACGACGACGCGAGGCGCGCACCCGTCACGAAGTACGCGTGCAAGCCGTGTGCGAAGCGGCGCAGCTTGCTGACGACACCCTTGTTCGCGCGGGTCAGTGCGTTGTAGCCGAGCACCGCGGGAATCGCGACGAACAGGCCGAAGGCCGTCATGATCAGCGACTCGCCGACCGGGCCGGCGACCTGGTCGATCGACGTCTGGCCGGTTGCGCCGATCGCGAGCAGCGCGTGGTAGATGCCCCAGACCGTGCCGAACAGGCCGACGAACGGTGCCGTGCTGCCGATCGACGCGAGAATCGCGAGGCCGGCCTGCATGCGCGAGATGCCTTCGTCCATTGTGTCCTTCAGGCAGCGCGTGACCCAGTCCGACACGTCCATGCGGTCGTGCAGGTGCGGTTGCGTCTGATGGTGGTGATCGGCGGCTTCCTTGCCCGACAGCGCGAGCGCGAGGAACGGATTGTCGCTCGGCGTCGATGCGGTGAGGCCGAGCTTCTTGATGCCGTCGTCGAAATCGTCCGAATGCCAGAACGCCTGCTCGGCATTCTTCGTGAGACGGTTCAGGCGAACCACGTTCCAGCCCTTGACGATGATCACGATCCACGACAAGACCGACATCACGAGCAGCGTGATCGCGATGGCGCGCGTGACGAAATCACCTTGCGCCCAGACGTGCGCGATACCGTAGCTTTGCATTTTTGTTTCCTTTGAATCTTCCGAATGAGGCGGGTTAATCGTCGAGCGTAAAGTTGAAGGGCAGCGTATGGGCGGCGCGAATCGCTTGGCCGTTCTCGACGTACGGCGGGCAGGTGCTGGCGCGTGTCGCATCCAGCGCTGCCTCGTCGAGGCGGGGGTAGCCGCTGCTCTTTTGCAACTCGACACTTTCAATCTTGCCCGTCAGGCCGATGACGAAGTGAACATAGGCCGTGCCCGTTTCGCCGCGGCGGCGCGACATCGACGGATAGGTGGGCTTCACGAAATTGCACTTGAGTGCCGATACGTTCTTCGGCGCGCTGACTTGCATCGTTTCCCGGGCCGGGCCGGGCGCGGCCGCCGGCGCAGCGGGCGCGGCGGAGGGGGCGGCGGGCGCAGGCGTCGGATCGGCTGCCGGAGCGGGCGTCGGAGACGGTGATTGTGCGACCGGCTGAGGCGTCGCCTTGACCGCTTTCTGTACCGGCTTCGGTTCGATCTTCGGCTTGACGCGCGGCACGGGCTTCGGCGGCGCGGGTTGCGCGACCGATTCGACCGCGACCGGCTGAGCGGCCGGTGCAGGCGGGATGAGCTGCGCGGTGATCGACTGGACTTCGACCGTCTTCGGCGGCGGCGCATTGCGATGGAGCCAGGCGGCCGTCAGCATGATCGCGTGTGCGGCAAGCACACCGACCGCGACAGTGATGACCCGGGGATTCATACGTGGGGCAGCCGGCAAGACGCCGGCAGGAGCGGATAGCGAAGCCTGCATGTTAGCTTGAAAGAACGACGTCGCACCCGGGGCGCGACGGGTGAATCGGTATCACTTGCGGAAGATCAGCAGCGAGATGCACACGGTGGTCGCGAATCCGATCAGCAATTCCATGACAGGCTCCTTGGCAGGTAAGCCGCTGGCTCGCGCGGAAGGTGGCTGGCTGACGGTCGGGCAGAAAATGCGGCCGCAGCCGCATGCGTACGTTCGGTGCCGCTCAGGCGGCCTTGCGGTCGTAGAACGTCACCGGGATCGGGTGAGCGTGGTGCTCGACGCCACACCGGCTCGCGCAGACGCCTTGCTCGGCCATGAGGTCGCGGACGGACTCCTCGCACTTGCCGCAGCACGTGGCCACGCCGAGCTCGAACTGAAGCTCATCGAACGAACTCACGCCCTCGGCGAGGGACGCGCGAATCTTGCGATCGGAAACAGACTTGCACACGCAGACGATCATGATGAGTTGCGATAGCTAACGTTAATGCGAATTATTATCATTAAATTTGCGGGCGTTGACAAGCCTGGGTCCGGCTTTTTTTAAGGTCATCGGACCCTTGAAACGGAAGGCGCGGCGTGGCCGCTGCGGGAGAGGGCGAACCGGCGGTGGCCGGCCCGCGTCACACGGTCACACGGTCGCGCAGGCGCGCGCGTTCGGCGAGGAAATGGTGACGGGTTGGACCGGCGCGTCGAGGCCGAGCAGTGACGATGCGAGTGCGTGCAGTTGCAGGCCGTCGCTCGTCGAGCAGAAGCGCGGCGGCGCGGCACGCGTGCCGGCCGGCGCGCGCAAGTCGCGTTCGTCGAGCACCCGCGTGAGCTGGCGGGCGATGGCATCGCTCGTGTCGACGAGCGTCAGGCGGTCGCCCACAATGTCACGAATCGTTTCGGAGAGAAACGGGTAGTGCGTGCAGCCGAGCACCAGCGTATCGGCGCCGTCGTCGAGCATCGGCTGCAGGTAATGCTCGAGCAACGCGCGCAAGGCGGGCGAGTTCGTGTCGCCGCGTTCGATCGCTTCGACGAGCCCGTGGCCGGGTTGGCAGATGAAGCGACGGCCGGCGCCGTAGCGGTCGAGCAGCGCCTGGAAGCGCGGGCTGTTCAGTGTCGATTGCGTGGCAAGCACGCCCGCGACACCGGTCGAGGACAGCGCGGCGGCTGGCTTGATGCCCGGCTCGACGCCGACGAGCGGTATCGACAGGCGTTCGCGGATGGCCGCGATCGCCCGCGCCGTGGCGGTGTTGCACGCGATGACGAGCGCTTTCGCGCCTTCGCGGGCGAGCCACTCGCCGATGGCCAGCGTGCGTTCCGTAATGAACGCCTCGTCGCGCGGACCATATGGTGCATGGTGCGAATCGGCGACGTAGACGAACGACTCGCCGGGCAGGTGCGCGCGCACGGCGCGCAGCACCGACAGGCCGCCGAGCCCCGAATCGAAGATGCCGACAGGGGCGGTGGGGTAGTCCCCGGAAGCGACTGGCTGGTTCGTCATCGTCATGCGGAAGGCGAAGTGGCGATCGTGGCGATGGTGCCGATTACTCGGGCGAACCCATCATCGTCTGCTGATAATTCTGCAGGCCGACCTTGCCGATCAGGTCGATCTGCGTTTCCAGCCAGTCGATGTGCTCTTCGGTGTCGTCGAGGATCTTTTCGAAGATCTCGCGCGACACGTAGTCACGCACCGATTCGCAGTAAGCGATCGCTTCCTTGCACGTGGACTGCGAGATCTGCTCGAGCTTCAGGTCGCAGTTCAGGATCTCTTCGGTTTCCTCGCCGACCAGCAGCTTGTGCAGGTCCTGCAGGTTCGGCAGGCCGTCGAGCATGAACACGCGCTCGATCAGCCAGTCGGCGTGCTTCATTTCGCCGATCGATTCGTCGTATTCGTGCTTGCCGAGCTTGTCGAGGCCCCAGTGCTTGTACATGCGCGCATGCAGGAAGTACTGGTTGATTGCCGTGAGTTCGTTCTTCAGTTGGGCGTTCAGGTATTCGATGACTTTCTTGTCGCCTTGCATGGCTGTTCCTTGTTCAGTAGGGGCTTCAGAAACCGAACGATAATCGCTCGAACGGGAAAAGCCAAGCCTCGAAGCCTTGTCGGGCCTGCCTTTTGCGGGTAACGAGAAGCAGCCCTGGATAACGGGCCGCGCACAATAACGAGAATGAGAAGTAAAAAGGCCGGACATCCGTCCGGCCTTTCGTATGCGCGCGCTTAAGCGGCTGCGACCGGGATCTTGCCGATCTTCGCCTGCCATTCCTTCGGACCGGTCTGGTGCACCGACGTGCCCGACGAATCGACGGCCACCGTCACCGGCATGTCCTGCACGTCGAACTCGTAGATCGCTTCCATGCCGAGGTCTTCGAATGCGAGCACCTTCGCGCCGCGGATCGCCTTCGACACGAGGTAAGCCGCACCGCCGACCGCCATCAGGTACGCCGCCTTGTGCTTCTTGATCGCGTCGATCGCGACCGGGCCGCGTTCGGCCTTGCCGACCATCGAGATCAGACCCGTCTGGGCGAGCATCGTCTCGGTGAACTTGTCCATCCGCGTGGCCGTCGTCGGGCCTGCCGGGCCGACCACTTCGTCACGCACCGGATCGACCGGGCCGACGTAGTAGATCACGCGGTTCGTGAAGTCGACCGGCAGCTTCTCGCCCTTCGCGAGCATGTCGGCGATGCGCTTGTGCGCGGCGTCGCGGCCCGTGAGCATCTTGCCCGACAGCAGCAGCGTCTGGCCCGGCGTCCAGCTTGCGACTTCTTCCGGCGTCAGCGTGTTCAGGTCGACGCGCTTGCTGGTTTCCGTGTTCGGTTCCCACTGGACCTTCGGCCAGGCGTCGAGCGACGGCGCCTCGAGCTTCGCGGGGCCCGAGCCGTCGAGCACGAAGTGCGCGTGACGCGTCGCCGCGCAGTTCGGGATCAGCGCGACCGGCTTCGACGCCGCGTGCGTCGGTGCGGCCATGATCTTCACGTCGAGCACGGTCGCGAGGCCGCCGAGGCCCTGCGCGCCGATGCCGAGCGCGTTGACCTTCTCGTGCAGCTCGACGCGCAGTTCCTCGACCCAGTCCTTCGGACCGCGCGCGATGATTTCCTGGATGTCGATCGGCTCCATCAGCGATTCCTTCGCCATCAGCATCGCCTTTTCGGCGGTGCCGCCGATGCCGATCCCGAGCATGCCCGGCGGGCACCAGCCCGCGCCCATCGTCGGGACCGTCTTCAGCACCCAGTCGACGATCGAGTCGGACGGGTTCAGCATCACGAACTTCGACTTGTTCTCCGAGCCGCCGCCCTTCGCCGCAACCTGCACGTCGACCTTGTCGCCCGGCACGATCTCGTAGTGGATCACGGCCGGCGTGTTGTCCTTCGTGTTCTTGCGGGCGCCTTCCGGCGGATTGACGATCGACGCGCGCAGCACGTTGTCCGGATGCGTGTAACCGCGGCGCACGCCTTCGTTGATCATGTCGGTCAAGCCCATCGTCGCGCCGTCCCAGCGCACGTCCATGCCGACCTTCACGAAGATCGTGACGATGCCGGTGTCCTGGCAGATCGGGCGGCGGCCTTCCGCGCACATGCGGCTGTTCGTGAGGATCTGCGCGATCGCGTCCTTCGCGGCCGGGCTTTCTTCCAGCTCGTACGCGCGGCCGAGGGCCTGGATGTAGTCGAGCGGGTGGTAGTAGCTGATGTACTGCAGCGAATCCGCGATGCTCTGGATCAGGTCTTCCTGTTTGATGACGGTCATGGCTGAGACTCTGTGGGGACTGTGGGGAATGCGTTTATGCGTTGACGGCTGCCTTGGCCGGCTTGCGGAACTCGTTCGCTGCAGGCGCGTGCGTCTCGTGGAAATGGGCCGGGTGCGTGTGGGTCGTCAGGCGGTCGACCCACGCCATCACGAGCGCCGACACGAGGAACGACACGTGGATGATCACCTGCCACATGATCGCGTGCGTCGTGTGCTGGTCCGGGTTGATGAACGTCTTCAGCAGGTGGATCGACGAAATGCTGATCAGCGCCATCGACAGCTTGACCTTCAGCACGCCCGCGTTCACGTGGTCGAGCCATTCGGGCTCGTCGGGATGGCCCTCGATGCCGAGGCGCGACACGAACGTTTCGTAGCCGCCGACGATCACCATGATCAGCAGGTTCGAGATCATCACCACGTCGATCAGGCCGAGCACCGCGAGCATCACGCTGACCTCGTCGAGGCCGGTCGCGTGCGACAGCAGGTGCCAGACTTCCTTCAGGAACAGGAATACATAGACGGCCTGCGCGACGATCAGGCCCAGATAAAGCGGAACCTGGAGCCAGCGGCTCATGAAGATCAGCGCGGGCAGCGGGCGCAGCGGACGACGGGTGGAGCCGGGCGAATGCGGGGCAGACATGATGGAGTGACGGGCGCAGTGCGCAGGTATCGGGGGTAATCTTGAAAAGGCGCGCTATTGTAACGCGTCGGCCGGCGTGACTGCAGCGACGCGCCGCGGTTGCCGGGGACGGATCAGGATGCGGCGGCCGGCACGCGCTTCACGCGCAGGCTCGCGAGCACGATGCCGGTGACGACGCACGCGAGCGCGATGCCGTGCGCGAGCGTCGGGCGTTCGCCGAGGAATGCGATGCCGTACGCGGCGGCCGCCACCGGCAGCACCGCGCTGAACACGCCGGCGAGGCTGCCCGGCACGTGCCGGATGCCCTTCATCCACAGCCAGAACGAGAAGATGCTGGCCGACAGCCCATACCAGACGACGAGCGCCCACGTACCGGCCGGCACGCTCGCGTAATCGAAATGCCACAGCGCCGTCGCACCGAGCGGCAGCATCAGGCACAGGCCGAACAGGTGCGTGTATGCGCAGATGTCGATCGGCGCGAGCGTCTGCGTGAGCCGGCGCGACAGGATCACGTAGATCGATTCGCAGCACACGGCGCCGAGGATCAGCAGGTTGCCGGTCAGCGAGCCGGACGATGCGCCGCCGGCGCCGTGCGCGGGCGCGCCGCCTGCGGTGCCGTTGGCAAGGTTGATCGTCACGACGCCGGCGATCGCGAGCGCGATCGACACGAGCGCACGGCCGTTCGGTTTTTCACGCAGGATCAGCCATGCAAACAGCGCGACGATGGCCGGGATCGTGCTCGTGATCACGCCTGCCGCGACCGCGCTCGTGCGCTGCACGCCGTTGAGCATCAGCAGCGTAAACATGAAGGTGCCGAAGAATGCCTGCAGGAACAGGTTCAGCCATTCCGCGCGCCGGACCGTGCGCATCTTCACCGGGCTGAACAGTGGCCACAGCACGGCGATCGCGATCACGAAGCGCAGCGTGGCGAGGATGGCGACCGGGACGAAGACGACGATGGATTTGCCGATACCGACGTTGCTGCCGACAAACAGCATCGACAGGATGAGGAAGAGGGCGTAGCGATTCAAGCTGGAGTCCGGGGGGCGAGTTCAGTTAGGATTGTAGGGTCGCGTTTGTAACAGCGTAAAGCTGACTGTAAAGCGGCCGACCGTAAGGCGGCGCTTGCGTGCGAAACGGCATGGCGCGTAAGTGACGGGTAAGTTCGAGCGCTTATCGTGGAAATCGCCGGGCCGTACGTCCGCCGTCGTATGACGTGGTGCGGTGCAGCATCGCGCGCAGTCTTCGGGCCGCGCGCGGGTGGGTGGGAGACAGCGGCGCGCATGCGCCGGCCAAGACGCGCGGCGCGCACGATCGCGCCGCCATGCAGAGGATTCATGTTCACCAAGGGGTAGTCGATGTCTGCGATTGAATCGGTTCTTCACGAAACCCGTCAGTTTGCGCCGCCCGCGGCGCTCGAGAAGGCGGCGACCATTTCCGGCATGCCGGCCTACCAGGCGCTGGCCGCCGAGGCCGAGCAGGATTACGAAGGCTTCTGGGGGCG
>NZ_QTQF01000072.1:0-19136 GCF_003854235.1 Burkholderia sp. Bp8998 | reverse complement strand
CGTAGATCGGCAGGTCAATCCCAAATTGGGCACCAAGTTCAGTCTTCATTGAAGCATCCTATCTTCAGTTGTATCCCGGACACCACCGTCCGCGGCTGCGCAGTCTCGAACATGCATTGCTTGCCTCAGTTCGATGTCGGCGACTACTGACCATGAAGTATGTAAACTATACTTTGCGGTACAAGAGGTCAACAGACAGAGCAACCAGTGCCAAACGGTCTCGTATGCAGCGCCGGACGCCGGCGAAACTCACGGAACGGACGCTGGTTGCTTCCGGCGAAGTTGATCTAGCGAGCAGCGGGTTCGATAACAAATTTTCCGACGTGCGTGCGCTTGACGAAATCTGCCTGCGCCTGAGCAAGTTGCTCAAGCGGGTAAGCTTTGTCGAGCAGCGGGCGCAGCTTACCCGATGACACATGCGCGATCACTCTCGCAAACGTCGCCGGAGTCGGGCAAGTTATCCCGTACATTTCGAGATCCTTATAGATAAGATCTCGAAGATCCATCGGTTGAACTGGGCCGCCGATCGCACCACCGGTCGTATACCGACCGCCGCGGCGCAGCACCTTCAGAAAATCGCCAAATGCTTGTCCGCCAACGACGTCTGCGACCACGTCTATGCCGTTGGCGCCGACAATTTTCTCCACGGCCTCTTTGATGCTCTCGGACTCTCGAGGAACAAAGGCATGCACGCCCAGCGCTCGGACCCGATCTTCCTTGGACTGACCGGCAATCGCGATCACTCGCGCCTTCCGGATCAACGCGAGTTGCACTAGCGCCGTGCCTACACCGCCCGATGCCCCTGTGACGACGACCGTTTCACCTTCCGAAAGTCGCGCCCGCTCCAACATCTCTTCGGCGGTGTCATACGAAGTCGGGAATGTGGCAAGTTCGGCGTCGCTAAGCGATGACGTAACCGCATACGCGTTCTCTGTGGGTACGGCAACATATTCCGCGAATCCGCCGTCGCGCTCGCCCCCGATGTATTCAACGAGCTGTGCTCGCTCGGGCAAAGACAAATCACGCACCTGCGGATCGACAATCACACGCTCGCCGACACGGCCGGCAATCGCGGCATCTCCGACAGCCACAATCCGCCCTGCAATCGCGGCACCCTGGATGCGAGGGAACACGACCGCCTCCTGCTTCCAGGTGGCGGCCGCTTCCTCTTGCTTAGCCATGATGCCCTGAACCCCGCGAAGACCGACCTCTTCGGTGAGGGTTGCGCCTGCTGCGCGGTGGTACCACTGTGTGCGAAGATTGATGTCGGTATTGTTGATACCACATGCGCCGACCTTGATCAGCACCTCCCCGGTCTTGGGGCGCGGTACCCGCACATCCTCCCGAAATTGCAGCTGATCAATCCCACCGTAGCCGGTGAGCAGCACGGCACGCATGACGTCAGGAATTGCTGGTACAGACACTGAATAATTCATTGTTCCCTCTTTCTACTGTTGATTACGCTTGGGACAACAAAAAGCGTTTCCTAAACTCAGGTTGGCGTCGCTGAACTACTACCGCTGCGACGTCATCCAATCTTCCGCGACATAATGAGGCCGGCGCTCCGGCGCCAGCTTCCGGCCCCGAATAAGATCAGAAGCCATCTCACCAATCATGATGCAAGGCGCATTCGTATTGGCCGCGACGACGAGGGGCATGATCGACGCGTCGGCAACTCTGATGTTTTCCATACCCCGCACCTTTAAATTGGGTGCGACCACTGCATCATCATCTGCTGCAGAGCCCATGCGACAAGTCCCTGATGGATGATATGCAGTCCCAACGCGAGAGGCGACCCAGGCATCGATCTGTTCGTCCGTATGGACGTCCTTTCCTGGGGCCAATTCTTTTCCGCGATAGGGATCGAATGCACTTTGCGCGACAATTTCACGCGTAAGGCGCAACGCATTTCTGAAGCTTTCGCGATCGGCCTCTGCCTCGAGATAGTTGAATTTAAGGCATGGCTTGTCGGTCGCGCGATTGGTTTTGATCGCAAGGCTTCCCCTGCTTTGCGCGCGCATCAACGTCATATGAATTTGGAAGCTGTATCCGGGGTATGGCGCAAAGGTATCCGGTTGAAACGCCAAACCCAAGAACTCCAGCTTCAAATCGGGGTAGCAAACGCCCGCCTTCGTTCGTATGTAGGCTGCGGCCTCGAACTGATTGCTCGCCGCTACCCCCGTCTTCGTCAGAAACCATTGCGCGCCGGCAAGGTGCTTGCGAGGGAACTTCGTAAATGGGGCAAGACCGAGCGGCTGACGGCATTCGACTTGCAATGTGATATCCGGATGGTCCTGAAGGTTTGCCCCGACACCTCGCAGCTCATGCACCGCTTCGACGTTGGCGGCGCGCAGCACGTCGCTAGGTCCCACGCCCGAGAGTTGCAAGAGTTGCGCCGAGCCAATCGAACCCGAACACAAAATCACTTCCCTCCGGGCAGAAATCACGCTGCTTTGGCCATTTTTACGAACCCGAAGACCTGTTGCCCGCTTGCCCGCGAAAACAATTTGCTCAGCGAGCGTATTTGTGCTGATCGTGAGGTTGGCGCGGCGCCGCACGTCTGGCGAAAGGTACGCACGCGCCGCGCTCCAGCGGCGCCCACCGTAAATCGTACATTCGCTGGGGTGAAAACCCTCATGCTGATAGGCATTGGAATCGTCGGTCGTCGGGTAGCCAGCCTGTTTTCCCGCTTCCATGAACGCCGCTTGGAGCGGGTCCTTCGTCACGTCGGGGCGGCTGACTCGCAACGGACCGTGACGGCCTCGATAATCGTTGCCCTCTCCGTGAAATGTTTCGGATCGCTTGAAGTACGGCAGAACATCCGCGTAGCTCCAGCCGGTGCAACCGTAGGTTTGTTCCCAGCCATCGTAGTCCAGTGCATTGCCACGGGTGTACACCATCCCGTTGATCGACGACGAGCCACCAAGGACCTTACCTCGCGGATGGTCGACCTGCCGCCCGAATAAATACTTTTCCGGCTCACTCATGTACTGCCAGTTGAACTCGTTGCCGGAAACAAGGCTTTCGACAGCAAGTGGCATGTCGATGGTCCAGCTTTTGTCTTCCGGTCCAGCTTCGACGAGGAGGACGGTGATCGAACGATCCTCAGACAGCCGTGACGCAACAACGCAACCGGCAGATCCAGCGCCGATGACGATGTAGTCGAAGCTCTGGTCGTCAAATTTAGAGTCTTTCATGTTCATAGCAACAACGACGCGGATGGTGTTTAGACCAATGGTACTGTAAAAAAGACCGTTGAGTATATTTTTTTTGGGAGCAACAAGAACGATCTCGATGCATGCCGCCCCCCAGGAATGCCCCTGATAGGGATTTCCCTAGATGACTCGGCGCAATGCATTGAACCGGATAGCCGCCTGTCAGCCCGCCTCGCGCTAAATTTGAACAACTAGCACGAAAATCTGACTATGCGGTATATTGCAGGTGGATCGGGAACGATCAGCCCACGCACAGGCGCGCTACGCGGGAAAAGTCCGTCCCACGGGCGTCGCGATCGCGCGTTTGATATGCAGTTCTTGGAGGTACCGCACAATGCCTGCCGCCTGCGTCGGGTCGACCGCCTGCTCTCGACATTCGCTTCGCATCCTTGATGCTCCGGGAGGCGCAGACTTTCTTGTCCAGTTCCGATTGCTCACGAGACAACCATGGATAATTTCTTGAAGTTTTACATCGCCGGTCAGTGGGTCGACCCCGTCGAACCGCGCAAAGCGGCCGTCATCAATCCGGCTACGGAGGAACCGACTGCCTACATCTCGATGGGAACGCAAGTCGATGTCGATCGTGCCGTAAAGGCGGCTCGTAATGCCTTCGCTAGCTATTCTCAAACATCGACTGCTGAGAGGGTCGCTTTCTTCGAGCGTGTACTGCCGATCCTTCGTCGCCGCCACGGAGAGATTGCCTCATTGATCTCCCGCGAGATGGGTTGCCCCATCACCTTCGCCAATGAAGCACAGGTCACGTCCTGTATCGCGCATACCGAAACTGTCATCGACGTATTGAAGTCGTACTCATTCGAGGAGCAGGTCGGCAGCACCCGAATCATCAAGGAACCCATCGGCGTTGTCGGACTCATCACGCCATGGAATTGGCCGCTGAATCAAGTCGTCTGCAAAGTCCTTTACGCGATCGCGGCGGGTTGCACCATCGTGTTGAAGCCCAGCGAGATCGCACCTCTCGACGCGACGGTCTTTGCGGAGATCCTCGACGAAGCCGGTCTTCCGGCCGGTGTGTTCAATCTCGTCAATGGCGACGGCCCGACGGTCGGCGAAGCCATTTCGCGCCATCCCGACATCGACATGGTGTCCTTCACCGGCTCGACCCGTGCAGGCGTTCTAGTCGCCAAGGCCGCTGCCGATTCCGTGAAACGCGTGACGCAAGAGTTGGGCGGCAAGTCCGCGAACATCGTTTTCGACGATGCCGATCTGGACGCCGCGGTTCGATCGTGTGTACGAGCAATATGCGCAAACAGCGGACAAACGTGCGACGCACCGACGCGGTTGCTTATCGCGCGCCATCAGTATCAGACAGCCGTTGAAATTGCCGCGGACGAAGCGCGCAAGCATACGGTTGGCGACCCCGCCGATCCGAAAACGATGGTGGGCCCGGTCGCAAATCGAGTTCAGTTCGAAAAGATACAGCGCCTCATTTCGAATGGCGTGGCCGCCGGTGCACACCTGGCAGCGGGCGGCCCCGGGCGTCCGGAAGGACTCGAGCGCGGCTTTTATGTACGGCCGACAATCTTTTCCGATGTTTCTCCCGATATGGAAATTGCTCGCGAAGAGATCTTCGGCCCAGTGCTAGTTGTGATTCCCTACGACAGTGAAGACGAGGCCGTCGCGATCGCAAATGACACGGAGTACGGACTCGCAGGCTACGTTTCGTCTGGTGACCTTGAGCGTGTTCGACGCGTTGCCCGTCGCCTCCGTGCTGGCTCCATTTTCGTCAACAGCCCGGACTTCGATGTTCGCGCACCGTTCGGTGGCTACAAGCGGTCTGGCAATGGTCGAGAAGCCGGTGCCTATGGCCTGGCGGAATACCTCGAAGTGAAATCGGTGGTCGGCCACGGCTGATTGCGGTCTAACACGTCTACGAGCGGCGATGACTCGATGTGACGAGCCGCTCACAACTCAAGGGTGCAAATGATGTTCGACTTCAAAGACAAGATTATCGTAGTGACTGGCGGCGAGACTGGGATTGGCCGCGCAACCGTCGAATCGTTTGCCCGCGCAGGTGGTACCGTAGTTATCGCGGGCTTTCTCGAAGACGAAGGCGACGATGTGGTTTCGTCGCTTGCGAAAGAAAACCTCAAGGCCGAGTTCATGAAGACCGACGTCCAGAACGAGGCGATGATCGAAGAGGTCACTGGAAAGATTGTAGCGAAGCATGGTCGAATCGACGTTCTGGTGAACAACGCCTCAGTATTCGATGGATTTGCCGGTATCAATGAAACATCCACGGCCCTCTGGGACAAGGTTCTGAACACCAATCTGCGTGGAACGTTCCTGATGAGCCGTGCCGTCTTGAAGAACATGATGCCGCGTGGCGAAGGCGCCATCGTGAATGTAGCTTCCGTCGGCGGCGTCATTGGGGGCGCCGATGGCCTGGCTTATACCTCGTCGAAGTTTGGCGTGATCGGCCTCACACGTCAGATGGCGTGTGATTTGACCGCTAAGGGCATCAAAGTCAACGCAGTGTGCCCTGGCATGATTCAGACCGATATGCGCAAGCATTCCACGCGCATTCTGGCCGGCGATGCGCCGCCGATGCGCGGCGTCGGCGTCAACCCCGATGCAATGAAGCGCGTCCCTGCGGGAAGAAAGGGGGTCCCCAATGATATTTCCAACGCGATCCTGTTCGCCGCGTCGCCGTACTCGGACTACATGAACGGTCACTCGCTCGTAATCGATGGCGGTTGGACGATCCAGTAAGAAATATGCGGGTATATTTGCCCGCGTTTCGCTCTCGTCATGAAGGGTAAAACGGCCAAGATGCGATTCTTGGCCGTTGAGACTTCGAGGATCAGGTATTCATAAAGTGCCTGCGTCCCATTTGAATTGCTTGCGCCAGTCCTTCTGAAGCTTCGCGAATCTCGACAGGCCGAAGCCATGGCACGACGTGACCGCCATGCACGTGCCGTCAGGCCCCGGGACCTTATTACGGATAAGGGAATGGTCAGGCGAAAGATCGATCACACCATCTCGGCATCGCAAAAACGGAATGCTTGCGGCCGACGGCAGCAGTTCCGCGACGCGTCGAGCGGCGTTGTGGAAGATCGGTGTAGCGGGCTTGTCTGGCTCCGAGGTCAAATCGACGTCGGTCCACTCGTGCGGACCTCCGTTGAAATGCAGGTTTCCGCGATGAGTCTGAGGCAACCGACCCGCCGTTCCCGATCATCGGGAACGTAAACATCGGCGCGCGAGCGATCTCACGTGGTGAGACTCCCGTCCTACAAATATTATTCACCGACGGAGTTCGGCCCATTATTCCCTAGTTTTCTGCGCCTGCTGGCTTCTGGTAGAACCTGAGCCGCTTGAATTCGTCGCGCAGCGCGTAGACGCATGACAATGGCAATTGGCCGCCAGTAGTTCCTTCAGGTGCACCGGAGGTGACATTAAAGACCAGACCTAGAACATAGTCTGGGCGACGCCTGAGGGTGGTGGCGGGCTCGACTCCTCCAATATGTGGTCGATTGTGCGCCCACACCTCCTAGCAGGTGCGGGCGCACAAGCAGTGTGCTTATACTGCTTGCCAGCCCGCGCCGAGAAGATCTTCCTTGAGATTCTTACGTTCCTGGGAATACGACGCGTCGGCATCTGCGACACCGCGAATGCGAATCTTTGATCTGAGCTCCTCCGAGATGTGAGCAATGACGCCCGGCATCGTCGACACCAGCGCCAAACCCGTCATTTCAGCCGGCGTGAACTGCATCTGCGCCAAGATTGCGGCCATCATCCCCACCTCGTTGATGACGAGATCAGGCTTATTTGCCTGCTTGATGAATGATGCATGGATAGCTTCGTACCAGTCGCACAGCTCGCCCCAGACACCGTTCTCCTTCGCGATGGCCTTCAGTTTTTGCGCTCGCGGGTCTGTATAGCGAAAGTTGGGATGCCCAAAGCCGGGCACTCTCTGTCCTTGTGCGCGGAGCGCTGCAATGATGACATCAGCTGCATCGGCCATCGAGTCGTCTTGCCGATTGTACGAAGCGAAAGTGGCCAAAATGAACTCCCCGCCTGCATCAGGTGCGAGCGTGTACTCCCCAGCCGACAGCACCGCTGTTGCCATGCCCGCCACCATTGACGGATTGCCGGAAACGCAGTAGCGCGCAGCAACCGTACCGGGTTTCTTCAGCGAATAGTCGAGCACCGAGCAAAGAATTGCGTCCATCATTTTGGACTCGCCTGGTGTCGGGAGCCTGCCTCTGATCAGCAAGTAAGAGACCGATGCAAACGAAAGTTGCCCGATCAGTTCACCCAAATCGTAACCACGAATGAAAACGCTCGATTCTTCGATGTGACTGACCGACGATTCCCATGCCGGCTTTGTAGAACTTGTCATGCCCTATCCCATCCCTCAGTTTGATTAGCCGATCCTATGTGCCATGGTTCGAAGCCCTCCCGGCAAACAGACCACGAAGGATTAAAATATACTGCACGGACAAATTTTTGTCCACTTGGTCTATAATTGGCTGGCAACGTAACGTCACTGCAAGAGGCACCCGAGTCGCCAGACAACAATGTGGGCATCGGCGACCGGCTGCTGGCGCATGCTCCTCATGAGAGCACTGTGCGCTCCTGCTGGAATAGCGCGATCGCAACTGCTTGTGTTCCGCTCGCAGGAAAGCGAATCGAGACTTCTTTCATCAACTTGGGGATAGGCAATGCTTACCGCAATCAATCAGCCGGGGATCTCGTACCCCGGCATCTCTCAAGCGGTTCAGGGTTCCGGCGACGTCCTACTGTTGGGCGGCCACGTCTCATCAGACGAAAACGACAACTTTGTCGACGGCGACTTCGAAATGCAGGTGCGAAACACGTTCCGAGCGCTCGAGCGCACGCTGCGAGCTGCTGGCGTGGGCTTCGAAGCAGTCGCCCGCTTCACCTACTACGTCCCTGATTTTGAAGAGAACCTTCTTCCCATCTTCAAGCGAGTTCGGGCCGAGTTCATTACCGGTCAGAATCCGCCGGCGAGCACGTTCATCCCGGTTGTGAAGCTTTTCGATTCGCGGGCAAGGATCGAGGTCGACGGTATTGCCGTAGTTCCCGGCAAGACTCGCATCAGTTAAAAGTCGCGCGTTGGATTGCGCCATAGAAAAGCGAACTGCGACCATCACTGTTACGCCTGCAGCCCGATAGGACGATTGACCGAGACGCGGACGAGATCGATGCAAGCACCAGGGGCAACGTCCGCGAACCGCGGGCAGTATGGTGATATCAAAAGGAGGACGTCGTGCCGTCAAGACATCTCGTGGATCCGGAGCTACGCGCTCTTATCGATGAAAAGCCCTCCTCCCCGATCGATCTCGACACGCTGTCGCAGTCGCGGACCGTTATGGTGGAAAGCGTCGGCGTGTGGTTTCCCGCCCCGCCGGATGGGGTTGAAATCGTCGAGCGCATGATCCCTGGGTGGCCAGGTGCGCCTGACGTGCGCGTGGTAATCACACGGGCGAAAGGGAGCGAGAATGGTGGCCCAGCCTTCCTTCACATTCACGGTGGGGGTTACATCATGGGCTCGCCTGAGATGGGTCTTGCCACCGACGCAGCCTATGCGCTCGAATTGGGCGCGACCGTGGTATCCGTCGACTATCGCCTAGCACCGGAGAACCCGCATCCCGGACCGCTAGAGGACTGCTATGCCGCGCTGACCTGGCTCAACGCCGAGGCAGAAGCGCTAGGTGTCGATCGAGATCGGATCGTCGTCACCGGCGAGAGCGCCGGCGGCGGTCTAGCGGCGGCATTGGTACTTCTCGCTCGCGACCGGGGCGAAATCTCCATCGCTTTCCAGCATCTAGTCTTCCCAATGCTTGATGATCGCACGGCAGCGTGTTCAGAGCCGTCGCCATATCAAGGCCAGTTCGTTTGGAGGCCAGAGAACAATCTGTTCGGATGGACTTCACTCCTAGGCGGGCCGCCGGGTGCCACGGCGGTCTCACCTTACGCTGCAGCGGCGCGCGCAGACAATGTCGAAGGTCTCCCGCCAACCTTCATCGCCTGTGGGGCCCTAGACCTTTTTCTAGCAGAGAACATGGACTACGCCCGCCGGCTGATGCTAGCGGGTGTGCCGACCGAGTTTCACGTGTATCCGGGCGCCCCGCACGGTTTTTATCTAATCGAGACCGCCCGAGTCACTCGAGCCTACATTCGCGATTCGATGTCCGCGCTAGAGCGGGCGGTGGGCGGCTGATCTAGCGCGAACGAGGCCTAGATTCGCTCAATGCGCTTGGGGGTCAGCCTCAGCAACGCAGCCTTTGAGCACCCTCCAACTCGTAAGTTACGCGTTAGCCACCCTCGGAACCTTCGTCGACGTCTTGCGCACGGTCGCCTTGCTTGCAACCGACTTAGCCACTGGAGTGGCCAGGTAACCACCGGTCAAGATATCCACGTAGTACTCGGCGATCTCCGGCGCAGAAATCGGACCTTCCTCGTTGTACCAGCGGTACAAAGAATTGCACATCCCCAAAAGTCCTGCAACAGCGATACTCGGGGGAATATCACGAAACAAGCCTTTCTTGACACCATCCTTGTACACACCATTGATGACGGCATCGTATTCGCGCCGACGCTGAACGTGCAGCTTGAGTTGCTTCTCTTCAAGCTCGCTCTCTTCGCGATTGTAAATCGCGGTCCAGTCTCGACGCTCCATGACCAAAAGAGCGTGGCCCTTTAAAAGCTCTCTCAGGGCGAGATCGGGAGGCAACTCCCTCACCACCACCGAGGAAATCATCGCAAAGTAGCTATCGTAGATACGATTGAAAATCTGCCACAGGATTTCATTCTTGCTTTTGAAATAGTAGTAGACCACCGATTTCGTATAGCCAAGATTAGCGGCGATATCATCGATTGTGACAGCGCGGAAACCTCTCTCCGCGAATAAAACCACGGCGGAAGCAATAATTTCATCCTGTACGTAAGCCTGCTTCTTCGCCTTCAGCTGTTCTCTACGATCGATTTTCATAACGCTTTTCCCAGAATCAGCATTTAAGTTATCGCCCGGTACCTCGGGTCACCCGGAAACATTCGTTGCGTCGGACGATTCCGTGAGCACGCAAATCTCCGACCGAATGGAATCGGGTATCGGAATGCTCTTTCTCTCTTTCAGATGAAAGTACACCGATGTCATCAGGAGTTCAGCGGCCACCTCACCGCTTCTTGCCAGAAGTCGGTGCTTCGACCTGAGCGAGCTCTTGCCAAGGTCGATGACTTCGCTGTCTACCATGTAGAGATCGCCGACTCGAAGTTCCGAGCGGAAGTCAATCTCATAGCGAACGTCGGCCCAACCCTCATCTCTGGAGTTCCGCCATTCAGGGTCATACCCGAGGCGCGACACAAGATGCCACATCGCTTGATCAAAGGCTGCGATGTAATACTGGACTGTCATATGCCCCATCGCGTCCGTTTGCGACGGATAGACAACGCCATTGAATGTTGGGATTCTCATTGGTCTCCTTGACGGATACGCCGACACCCTCACCTCGCAGAGCGAGGTGAGATATATTGTCTTTTTTTTTGACCGTGTAGTCAACAGGTTTGTCCGACTATTGACCGTACCGCCACGCCATAGGCGCGGAACATAGCCAATCAGCGAACATGACGATCCCTGGGCGACGGGGCCGCTCGGGTCTCCGCACAGGCTGCACTGCGCCTAGGTCAACAAGTCCTCGAAGTATGCGCCGAACGGTAGCGTCTTATGTCGGATCAGAATTTCGAGGATCCAGATGTTGGAACTCGGAATGCCCTCCATCGAACGGAGCGTTCCGTGATACTGGTGAGGAAAATCCCCTACCCTGTGACCAGACATGATCGAATCGAAGACCCAGCCCAGCTTGTCTGCCTCTGCTGCGGCAAAGCTGTACAGGTCAATGCCCGTCAGCCCCCGCGATCGCCATGCGTCCTGCACACCGCTCCACAGAACCTTTACGTCGGACTTTGCTCGCAACATCTCCGGGTCGCTTCCAACAACGAAGGTATCGCCAGAATCCGCTTCGTACCCATCCCACAACGGACCGATATCGAGCGTGAAAATGTCGTTCTCTCCGAGGACGATATCCGGCTTAGATGGTGCGCCGTACTCTAGCATTGTGTTGCAGCCAAACCGAATGCAGATGGCGTGCCATCCCTGCAAAAGTCCATGCTTTTTGAGAGTCTTCCGCGCGAGCTGAGTCGCCTGCGGCTCAGTCATGCCGGGCTTGATCGCAGTCGCGATGTCGTCAACGGCGAGCCACGTTCTCCTGCGGGCCTCAAGCATGCCCTCCGGCTTGAAGGCTTTGCCCACGTACTCGCTTTGAATCTGTTCATTGCTCATTTCAATCCCTCAAAGCGGAAACTCGCCCAGGCGTACCCGGCAGATAAACGGTTCGAGACTCAACTTCTCGGCTCAGCTTGAACTGACAGGCAAGCCGGTCCCCATCGCATGCGTCAGGCAAGCAATCAAGAAGATCGATCTCATCTTCGTTCATGCCGTTGACCAGCGCAGGCTCGACCCTGACCCGGCAGGTGCCGCATACCGCACCGCCACCACAATAGTGATCGAGGTTTAAGCCGGACCGCATCAGCGCCTGAAGAAGCGTGCATCCGTTTTCGGCGTGCATGCGCCCTTTCACAGATCCTTGAAATTTCACGACAAAATCGATGAGGCTCTGTGATCCGTCCGTTTGCGGCGGCTTCACGTTAAACGAATCGGTGAAGAAGCGATCGCTCGGAAGCCCAAGCTCTGAGACAAGCTTTTCCTGTGCAAGCGCGATCATAATCGGCGAGCCACACGCGTACACATCGAAGTTTGCGAGACTCCGATGATCTTGGGCTACGCAGTCCTGTAGGTACCCAATTCTGCCCGACCACTCACCAATCGGAGCTGCCGAGACCGGGATGAAATGAAAGTTTTCTCCCATCGTCGACCATTGACGTGCAAGATCCGGGCGGTAGACGTCGTTCTCTGTTTGCCCACCCCAATAGAGATAGACCGGGGATTTGCGCCTCCATAACGCATGTGTCTCGACCATTGACTGGATGGGAGAGAATCCCGTGCCGGTAGCCATCAAGACTACCGGACGGTCGTCCGGAGTCGTCCACGTGAACTTCCCCAAGGGGCCTTCCAGACCAAAGATATCGCCGGCTCTCGCCGCCTCGAACAACCACCCAGTGAACTCACCCTGAACCTGCCGCCTGATGTGTAGTTGAATACTGCTCGAGTCGCTTTCCTTGCTAGCGATCGAAAAGTACTTCTGGCGGTCTCCGGTCCAACGAATGCAAACGAACTGACCCGCCTGGAATTTGAACGATTGTCCGTCCATAAAGTCGAGATCGACGACCGCGACCTCCGGGGTCGGGAACGCGATGGAGCTTACTTGAACGGCCCGAGCTTGGGGTGCCGCTCCATTATCGTTACACTCCACGACCAATTCGGATCGCGCGAACGTTTGGCACATCAGCACACTGACAGGCTTACCGTCTCTCGAGGCGATTTGTGTCTCGCCGTCGATTCCGTTCGAGAACGCGCCGTCGCGCACTAGGCCAGCACACTGCCCGCAAATACCCCGACGGCAAGAATGGCTGATGGCGCTGTGTGCCTGAATCGACGCGCTCACGATGTCGACGTCGCCGCGCGTCTCAAATTCGACGCCGTTGAGTTCGTTAAATATTTTCATGCAGATACAAGGCCGCAAGGCTGGCTATAGACCCCGGCCCCCCGCTTGGTGCGAGGGTACCGAGAGCGAAACCACGACATCCCTAGACAATACGGTAGTCTTTGGACGAGTCGACTTCGGGCCCCGGGAACGAAACTGCTCCGAACCTGAGGATTTCCCTCTCTTCTCGTACCAATAGACCAAATTTTCCAACCTACCAGTCAGTATGAACGAAAAATGGGCCGCGTCAACCTTCTTCTACAAGGTTGACGCGGCCGCAAGCGCTCTGGCCGACTAACCGGTATCCAAACTAGCCATCTCCCCCCCGCCTCGAGGTCTAGAGGGATGCTCAATGGACCGAAGGCGTCAAGGAACTCAGCTCAGTCAAGTGCGCCTTACCCGGAGCAAGATGCCGGTAGTGAACAGATATGGGGCGGCTCGACGCCATTCATTGCAGTCAATCAGTCCTTGGCAGCCTTCACGGCGGCGCTCCATGCTCGTTGCGCCCAAGCAAGAAGCGCTTGATGATCTTCGATCACGTCGACGGGCGCTTCCCAATAGGACTTCAGCGCATGCTCACGGCCATCGGCGACATAGCCTAAGGCATGCGAGCCTGCCGCTTCATACTCGGCGCGAGTCGCATCGTCCACTTTGAAGTACAGCGAGCCCTTCCAGACCATCGCAAACACGTGCCCGTCCCGATATAGCGCGACGGCCCCGAACAACGAGCGCGTCGTTATTTGTCCCCACCCGGACAACTGCTCTGCATAGTGCTCTGCCAATTCCCTACTTTGCTTCGTAAGTTTTGTCATCGTCGCTCCTGGGAAATTTCGAATGTCGACCAACCCGCTCCCATCGCACCCTGCGGCGGATGCAACAAATTCGGAATCAAGTATTAGTGATTCCCGTGGGCGAACTCAGCCGACCTTGTACGCATAGTCAAATCCACTCACGCCCATCGCCCTACTCTTCTTTGAGATCGCTCCGGACCGGGTAGCTGCTTGCCTGAGCGACGCAGACCTCGGGGGGAAAGTGTCACCGCGCCTCTTTATGGGCCGCAATCATCAAGGTCAATATTTGCCAGTATGGAGCAGTAACGACACGTGATTACCCATCAGATAGCGTCATAATCGCAGATATTGGGTATTCAAAGCGGAGATGTGTGGGATGACCAGGCCTGCGGTGGAGCGTCTGGCGCACAAGCCAGCAACGCCGCCCCCGTTACTACGACCTTGAGGTGTTTCGCCTGCCGGACTGACCTCAAGCATCGGTCGACGCTCCAAGCTATGCGCAGGACCTATTGCTATGAGTTCTACATGCTCATCTGGGTGACGGAGGGCAGTGCAAGCGTTTTGTGGATTTCGAGCCGATTGTGTGCTGTGCCGGAAAGCTCACGCTTCAGCCAGGCCAGGCTTACAACTTCGGCAGCGATGAGGACTAGGATTGCTGCTGCGCCCTGAATTTCTGTTGTTCGAGGCCGCGTTTGGGAATGCCACCTGCCCTGGAGCGCATACCCGGGCATATCCGCTTCGATCCGACAGGCTCGAGCATCAGCAGGAGTTTGAATCCGCGGACGTATCGGCAAGCTGTTTTAGTGCTTAGCTACATGCGTTGTGGCGCTACGGCATCTACGCACGCTGAGCTGCTAACCATCCTGCATGGGAAACGCCAGACGCAATCTTCATCTCGGTCGAGCGTGTCGCCGCGCTTTCAGCAGTTCCAAGCTAGTGGATCAAAGATTCTCGCAGTGGAATCATGCAGCGCGACTACACAGTCCACCTTGGCTGCACCGATAAAGGGCCTGACGCGCGCCACGTTGGCAGCAGAGGGCAGATTGCCAAGGTTTATCTGTCGAGACCGATCGTCCTTCAAGCCAAGCGGCTGCTCATATACGCTGACGTACCCATCGGAGCACTTTCCGACCGATTGGGATTCGGGGCGATCGATTCCGCAAGTTCTTCAAGCGGGAAACGAATTGCACCCCGAAGGAATTTCGCAAATGGTCAGCCGCTTTCTGAGCGACCGGAGCGCCACAACCGGCCATATGCAGCACGTGTGCCATTCCTTTGGTAGGATACGTGGCCGTCGTTGATACAAACAGTAAGGAGTTGAGTCGCTGTGTTACACAAGAAATCCGAATCGACAAACCCCGACGGTCACGAACAGGTTTGCCTCAGCGCCGATGACACGCGTCACGGCCACCCTGAAGGGATCGCTCGCTATTACGAGCGCTTCTCCAAGGGTGGCTTCGGATTGGTGATCACGAAGGGGTTATACTGATCAGCAGTTCTCAAGGAGCACCCCGTGCCGGCCCAGGCTCAGCGACGAGGCACCGGCACTTCCAGGATCGTGCCGGTACAGCGGTTGCATGCATATGGCGCGGTCACCATCTCGCAAATCATGCACTCCGGCGTCCTGACCCAAGCCACCCGATACAAGAATTCCACTGTTGCGCCGTCGGCGATTCAGCCGCCGGGCGAGCAGTTGGCCACGTACTGCGGCAGCGATGGCTATCGGTTCCCGCTGGAAATGTCATATGCAACGATAGTTGACGCGAACAGCCGCTTTGCAGAGACCGCCCGACGGGCTGCGTCGATCGAGGGCTTCGACAGTATCAAGCTTCACGCGGCCAACGGCTACCTGCTTGACCAGTTCATCTCTTCCGCACCCAACCAGCGTACATATCGCTGGGGCAGAGATACCCGATCGCAACTCACATTCGTCCGTGAGGTTATCTACGCAGTAAGCGCCACCATCGATGACGAGACAGTCTTGGGCATTCGCGCTTCTCCTGGCAACGTCAACAATTTCGCATCGCTCCGGGAAAACGGTGAGCGGGATGCGGAAGCGATCGTCGGAACACTGACAGGTAGCGACGTCGATTACATTTACACAACCCTCTACCGTGGCTGGCAACCGACTTTCCCCGTTCAACCTGGAAGTCTGGCCGAGCTGGCCCGCAGCTATGCACCTTCTGTTCCGGTTATTGCATATAGCGATCTGCTGACTCGTTTTTCATCTGCGCACGGCTCCTGTAACGTCGCCCCGCAGTCAATCAAATCCGTAAGGAGAAAATTATGACTACAGCATTGCCCGTCTATGAGCAAAATTACAGTCCCGAGGAGCGTGCTCTCGCACACCATCTTATCGGGCTTGAAAAATCCGCCTTGGATAAGTGGTTTAAAGGAGATACGTCCGGTTACAAGTCGCTGTGGTCCGAACGCAGCTTCACATACTTTGACGCCGTCGTTACCGAGCGAGTGGATGATTACAACGTCATCAACGAATTCCTAAAATCAATTGACGGCAAGTTATTTGCAGATAGTTACGAACTGCGAAGCCCACGCATACAGGCAGCGAAGGATATGGCAGTACTGACGTACCAGCTCTATTCCAAAACAAATCTAATAGACATGGAGTACAACGTCGTCGAAGTATTTCAGAAGGAAGATGACGAATGGCGCGTTATTCATTCCACATGGTCATTTATCCGTCCGATGGATAAAACGTTCTCTAAAGGCGATAGCATCGCTTAGCCTAGCAATTCCGGTGCGGCGGGTTGACTGGGACGCTGCCTATATCGCCAACCCGCTCCTCTCGCCCAGATCCAGAGGTACGTGCTGCAGAAAAGTCACTGAAGGCTTACATCACACTTTGTTTTGACACCACTTCGTCAAGGTCTTGCATGTGTCCGTGGAGGGTTTAGCCACTACTGACCAGCGCGCGTGAACGCCAACTGCGATTAGCCCTGATCCAGGGGTACACCCCAAAGTCGATATTTGGGCGTATGCGTGGCCAGTTCAGGCCCCTCAGCGTTCCGATCTCTCCCCTAAGCGAATCCTGATTAGGTCTTAAGCAATTTTACTTTGATTAAAATTGCTTTCAACGTCAGAATAATTTCGCGGAGTTATCGGTCGCTTGGCCCAACATATTTTAGCACCTCAAACATCTGCAGTGTGAAATCGTCCAAATCCAATGGCCCTTTTGGGATCTCGTATTGCATCGATTTCGGTGATACGAATCAGAGCAATCATGCAACCATTGCCGATGGTGCGGGCGGTTTGGTCCACTCCGACGGACAGGAAAACTGCATACATCAGCGCCGAGGGAATCACCTGACGCCTGTGCTCTAGCGCCCGAGGCTGCTGTTTTACGCAACCTCGGGCACAATCAGTCATTCGCGTTCGTCAGCGAGGTCGCTGACCATCCGCCAAAGACAGGCAGAATTTGGCGTATACGAGATACGCTGGAGGATTTGCCGGAGTCCTGGGAATCGGCCTTTACAAGTGACCCAAAGGCACGAACGAGAGCGCGGTCAAACATGCCTGATAGATACGAGGCCTCTCGGGCCACCGGCCTAATTTCCACGATGCCATGGTCGTCGTCGTGACGACGCGCCGAGTGTCTCTCAAATCTTCGGAGGGTGCATAAATACCTATAAATACTCGGAGGGCGCGCAAATCTGTTTTTAAACTTTGTCGAGAAACTGCAAGTAATCGAGCAATACTACACAATCACATCCAAGCCTGAAATATTCGCGATTAGATGGTGGGCCTGGCCGGACTTGAACCGGCGACCAATCGATTATGAGTCGACTGCTCTAACCAACTGAGCTACAGGCCCGTGGTGGAGCGGGTGAAGGGAATCGAACCCTCGTCGTAAGCTTGGAAGGCTTCTGCTCTACCATTGAGCTACACCCGCGACGGCAAAAATTCTCGCACGACTTTTGAATGATCATATGGCGCCTTCCCGTGATCCAAGAATAGCTGGGGAAGATCACAATTGCCGCAATCAGCCCTATTCTCCTGTAGACGCTCCCGATAGAGTTCTAACAAGCACAAGCCAATCTCAACTCAATCGCGCCCTAGCGCCACAAGCGGATGCGCCTCGCATCGCCAAAGCGAAGTCAGATGCACGCGTGTGCGCTCGGCTCGCACTTCGACCAGTGACATCGGGGCCCATCGCGGCTTGCGATCCTTGTCAACGAGATGTGCCCGCACACCTTCACGGAAATCACCGTCACTAATCGCCCGCGCAACGATGTCGAGTTCCATCCGGAAGGATTCGGCGAGTGTCATCTGTCGACCTCGCAGCAACGCTTCACGTGTTACGCACAGCATCGTCGGCGAATGGCTCAAAAGCGCATTGAGCGTTGCCTGCAGCCACTGACGATGCTCGCGCGCCAGCTCGTCACGCGCGAGATCCTGCTTCAGCGTCATGACGATCCGCTCGACGGTGGAGCGCTTGTCGAAGTGACGGACGATCCACGCCATCTGGCTGTCGAGCGCCGCATGCGGCACGACGTTGCATGGCGGCTCGAACACCTCGCACAGCGCAGGCAACACTTCGCCGTTCCACTTGACGCGCTCGATGCGCGTCTCGAACGTATCGAGCCACGACGACGGCACGCACAGGTCCGCGAGCTTCGCGGTCAGCGCGTCGGCGCCTGACAGCACCACGCCCGTCAGCCCTACGTACAGCTCGAGCTCGACCGGCATGCGCGACAGGAAATGCGTGGCGCCGACGTCAGGCACGAGGCCGATACGCGTCTCGGGCATCGCGATCTTGCTGCGCTCGGTCGCGACGCGCAGCGCCGCGCCTTGTGCAAGCCCCATCCCGCCACCCATCGTCACGCCGTCCATCAGCGCAACCACCGGCTTCGGGAACGTGTGGATCGCGTAGTCGAGCCGGTATTCATCAACGAAAAATGACAGCCAGTCGGTACTGCCCTCGCCCAACATTCTGTACAACTGGCGCACGTCGCCGCCCGCGCAGAAACCCCTATCGCCCGCACCGCGCAGCACGACCGCAACGATCTGGTCGTCGGTGCGGCAACGCTCGAGGAGCGCTGCCAGCTCGCCGATCATCGCGTACGACAGCGCGTTGAGCGCGGCCGGCCGGTTCAGCGTGATCAGTACCACGCGGTTCACCACGCGGAACAGCACCTCAGGCGCGAGCTCCGCGAACGCGTTGTGATTCGTGACCGGTGTGTTCATCGTTGCGGCTCTCCGTCGTTGTTCCACTGAGGCGCGCGCTTGCCGAGAAACGCGGCCACGCCTTCGCGCGGATCGTTCGTGTCGAACAGGTCGACGAAGCGTTCGCGTTCGACCGCGAGCGCCGCGCCGCGCGGCACGCCGCGGCGCGCGAGGCCGATCAGTTCCTTGCTGTACGCGACCGCATGCGGGCTCTGCCGCGCGACATTGCGCGCGAGCGCCAGCGCCGCATCGCGGGCCGCGCCGCTTTCGACTACGTCCTCGATGAGGCCGATCCTGAGCGC
>NZ_QTQF01000071.1:0-19575 GCF_003854235.1 Burkholderia sp. Bp8998 | reverse complement strand
TTGAAGAAGCTTTCCGTAGGGGCATTGTCCCAACAATTTCCCTTGCGGCTCATCGAGCAGCGCATACCGTACGCGGCGCAGCTTGGAGCTGGCGAACCACAAAGACTTCACGATCGCGACGGACGTGAAGGTCTACTTCTGCGACCCGCGAAGTCCTTGGCAACGTGGTACCAACGAAAACACGAACCGACTCCTGCGTCAGTACTTGCCCCACGGTACGCAACTTGATCAATACTCGCAGGCGGAATTGAACAAGATCGCAGCGCGGCTCAATGAAAGGCCCAGAAAGACATTGGGCTTCATGTCTCCGGCCGATAAACTATGCGAGGCTGTTGCAGCGACTCATTGAACCTACCGCCGCCTTTTTTGCGATCTCAAGCTCCATCTGCAGGCGCTTGTTCTCTGCTCGAAGCCGCGAAAGCTCCATTTGCTCCGGCGTGACTGGCTTCGCTCCGGCGCCGTTGAGCTTGCCCGACGCCTCGACCTTTACCCAGTTGCGAAGCGTCTGCTCAGAGATGCCAAGCTCGCGGGCCACTACGCCCACGCCCTGACCATCCTTGACCCGCTGTACGGCGGCAACCTTGAACTCCGCCGTGTACACCTGTTTCGGTACCTTGAACATGCCTGATTTCCTTCCTTTCCGTCGAGTTTATACACGACCTCTTGGAAGGCGAAATTTCAGGGGAAGCTCAATCGCGGGCTCCGTCGGCGATTCGATGTTCAAGCGATCACCGTGGTCGTCGGGGCGGCGTCGTGGTGTGAACCCCCCGTGGCCGATAGCAGATTCGCCTCGAGACATCGAGCATCCGCGGAGCGTGTTGGCCTGTAACCGCGATGCTGTCGTCTTCCCGCCCGCACCCGTCAACGGACCTGCCGGGAACCTGGATGGATGCAAAACATCCAGGCGTCTGATTTTTTCGACGATTTACGTCGAAATGCCTGGCTGTTGAGATTTTTTTGGTCGCATCCGCGCGATATTATTTCTTCAACCGCCAACATCGTCAGTCGATCCACGAAGTGCGCCAGGATCCCTACGACGCGCCCCGCAAGCACGAGAGAGTTGTATGCCGGACACGCCAATCGCCATCGTTGAACACGCCCGCAGGCGAACCGCTCAGGTCCGGGCCGGCGACGCCCCCGTCGCCTTGCTGGATGGTCCCAAGTGGGTGTGCAGGATCGTCCCGGATCACGCACAGAGGTCCCGCGCAGGGCACCGATCCGCTGCAAGCGCGGCTGAAATGCTCGGCCGACTGAAGCCTGCGAACGTCGTGTTGACGGACCCTGTCCCGAGCGCCGGCGGCTGGCTGGCGCGTTCTTCGTCCGACGGGGTCGGCCGGTGTCGCGCCTATGCGCATCTCGGCGCGGACCGGATCCTCGAGATGGTTGGAATGCCGGCGGTCGGCCCGTGGCTCGACGAGCGCGACACCTGGTGGCCCGGCACGTACGAGCTGCCGCTGCTCGAGCAGTTGTCCGCGAGCGAGTCGCCGCTGCGTGAGCTGCTTGGCGCGGCCGCACCCGCCCATCTGTTGATGAGCCTGACCGAAGTCGACGGCACCGCGCTCGTGACCGAGTCGGACGATGGCATCGAGCGTCCGTTCCGTATTCCCGCCGGCGTGGATACGATCCATTTCGCACCGGTATGCATCCGCGGGCCGGTGGAGCAGTGGCGCGAAACGCTCGTCACCGCGTTCGACCGCGTCCGGCATCTGGTCGGGCTCAGGTCGGCCCGCCCTTTCTATCTTTGACGCAAGCACGTGTTCTCCCGCAAGCCACACCATGACTGACGCACTCGACACCTTCGACCGCAAGATCCTGAATATCGTCCAGCGTGATTGCACCGCGACTGCGGACGCCATTGCCGAACGGATCGGTCTGTCCACGTCAGCCGTGCAGAAGCGGCTGAAGCGCATGCGTACCGAGAAGATCATTTCGGCGGAAATCGCCGTTGTCGATCGCGCAGCGGTCGGCAGGCCGATGACGTTCATTGCGGCGATCGAGATCGAACGCGAAAACTACGAGACGGTCGCCAGGTTCCGCGAGTGGTCGAAGGCGCACGACGAAATCCAGCAGATCTACTACGTGACCGGCTCCGTCGACCTGATCGCGATCATCACCGCACACGACGTCGAGGCGTACGACCGGTTGTCCGCGCGGATCATGCAGAGCAACCCGATGATCCGCCGGATCAACACGAACGTCGTGCTGAGCGCGGTCAAGGTTGGGCTGTTCGTGCCGGTCGACAAGGACGGCGACGACGAACCGACGGTCACCTGACGCGCCTTTTTCGCGCGGCGACGGTCGATTCGCCCGTCCCGCGTGACAAACCGCAACGGGTGACTGCCTGAATCGGGCGAAACGCCTAATTTGAAAATCAATTCGCATAACTAACCTGTGTCATGTGGTCAATGAACAGGAGATGATCAAGATGGAACTCAAACTGGCACTGGTCGGTTTCGGCGGAGTCAATCAGGGACTGGTCGATTTGCTCAAAAAGAAGCGCGCGATGCTGGGTGCGGCGGGACTCGACGTATCGGTGACGATGGTCGCCGACCTGCGGCTCGGGATCGCGACGAATCCTCGCGGTATCGCGCTGGACGTCCTCGACGAAACCGCTCGGCGGGGCGTCGACGCGCAAGCGCTGCGTCGCGATCCCGGCACGCTGGTGTCGCCGGACGTCGGCCTCGGCGCGGTGCTGAAGGCCATTGCATCAGACCATGTGGATGTCGTCATCGAGGCGACCTTCACCGATCCGAACACCGGCGAGCCGGCGCTGTCGCATTGCCGTACCGCGCTCGAATGCGGCAAGCACGTGATCACGACCAACAAGGGGCCGATCGCGCTTGCGCAGCCGGCACTGGCGCGGATCGCCGCGCAATCGGGTGCTTGTGTGATGTACGAGGGCACGGTGATGAGCGGCACGCCGGTGCTGCGGCAACTCGCGACCTCGCTGCGCGGCTGCGACATCCACGGCTTCGCCGGCATCCTGAACGGCACGTCGAATTACGTGCTCGGTGAGGTCGAGGCCGGCGCGAGCTTCGATGCGGCGATCCGGGATGCGCAGCAGCGCGGTTATGCGGAGGCGAACCCGGCGGCCGACGTCAACGGTTCGGACGTACAGCTGAAGGTCGTCATTCTGGCGAACGCACTGTGGAATGCCGGCCTCAAGCGTGGCGACGTGACGTGCCGCGGCATCGTCGAGCTGACCGAGCACGACGTGCGCGCAGCGGCGGCGGAGCGCACGTCCTGGCGGTTGATCGGTTCTGCTGTCCGCCATCCGGACGGCACCGTGACCGCGAGTGTCGAGCCGCGCAAGCTGCCTGCCGGCCATCCGTTGCTTGCCGCGAGCGGCGTGACGAACGCGATCACGTTCGACACCGACGTGCTCGGCGGTGTGACGATCAGCGGGCCGGGTGCAGGCCGCGAGGAAACGGCGTTCGCGATCCTCTCCGACCTGATCGAACTGGCGGACAGGATTGGCGCAGCCTCGCACGAGGTGGCGGCATGAGCGCGCGCGATGCGGTGCTGAGCGACTGCACGGCAGCCGGCGTAGCCGATGTTCGGTCGCCGTATGACGGCGCGATCGTCGGCCAGGTTCGTCTGTCGCGAGCCGATGCGGCGCCGGTCCTCGTCGAGCGCGCGCTCGACGGCGCGCGCGCGGCCGCAACCATGCCGCGCAGCCAGCGGGCCGACATCCTGTTTCGCGCAGCCGTGAGCGTCGAGGCACAAGCGGAGACATTCGCACGCACGATCGCGCTCGAAGCGGGCAAGCCGTTGCGGCAGGCCCGCAAGGAAGTCGCGCGCTGCGTGAACACGCTGCGCCTGTCGGGCGAGGAAGCGAAACGACTCAACGGCGAGACGATCCCGTTCGACGGCTATCCCGGCTCCGAGGATCGCAGCGGCTACTACACGCTGGAACCGCTTGGCGTGATTCTCGCGATCACGCCATTCAACGACCCGCTGAACCTCGTTGCACACAAGCTCGGGCCGGCGATCGCGACCGGCAATGCGGCAATCCTGAAGCCCTCGCTGCTCGCGCCGCTGTCCGCACAGGCGCTCGTCGAGGTGCTGTGGGAAGCCGGTGCGCCGCGCGACGCGCTGCAGATCGTGCACGGCGGCGCGGATATCGCGTCCGCGCTGGTGCGCGACCGGCGAATCCGGATGGTGACCTTTACCGGCGGCCCGGAGACGGGCGAAGCCATCACGCGCCAGGCGGGACTCAAGAAGATCGCGATGGACCTCGGCGGAAATGCGCCGGTGATCGTGATGGCCGATTGCGACCTGAAGGATGCCGCCGAATCGTGCGTGTCGGGCGCGTTCTGGGCGGCGGGACAGAACTGCATCGGCACGCAGCGGATCTTCGTCGCCGAGGCCGCGTACGAGCCGTTCGTGCGTTATTTCGTCGAACTGACCGGCAGGATGGTCGTCGGCGATCCGCTGGACGATGCGACCGACATGGGGCCGATGATCGGCGAGGAACAGGCGATCCGCATCGAACGCTGGGTCGACGAAGCAGTGTCGTGCGGTGCGACGGTGCTGACCGGCCATCGGCGACGCGGGGCACTGTACGAACCGACGGTGCTCGCGGATGTGCCGCACGACGCGCGTGTATGGACCGACGAGGTATTCGCGCCGGTCGTGACCATCGAGAAATTCACCGACCTGCAGCAGGCGCTCGACGCGGCCAACGCGTCGGAGAGCTGCCTGCATGCAGGCGTGTTCACCAACCGCCTGGAGGTAGCGCTCGGCGCGGCCGAGCGCCTGCAGGCGGGCGGCGTGATGATCAACGATTCGTCCGATTACCGCTTCGACGGCATGCCGTTCGGTGGTTTCAAGCATGGGTCGTTGGGCCGCGAAGGCGTTCGCTTCGCGATGACGGAAATGACGCAGCCGAAGGTGGTCTGCTTCAGGCGCAACCGGCGGCTGTCGAGCTGATGCGCAAGCGCCGGCACCTGGCGGGCCGGCGCGGCGCGAACCGGAGCGGTGTGAGCAACGTATCGAAGAAGGAGTCGAGGATGCCAGCAGCAATTCCTGCATGCAAGCCGGCGGCGGACGCGCTGGTGGTCGAGGATATTCACAAGTCGTTCGGCGGTGTCGAGGTGCTCAAGGGCATCTCGTTGACCGCGAAGAATCACGAGGTCGTGTCGATCCTCGGCAGCAGCGGGTCGGGAAAAAGTACGTTCCTCAGGTGCATCAACCTGCTGGAAATGCCCGACCGCGGCCGGATCTGCGTGAACGGCGAAACGCTCGCGCTGAAGCCGGCGGGCCGCGACGGCGCGCTCGTCGCGGCCGACGCACGGCAGGTGATGCGCGTGCGTCGCAAGCTCGCGATGGTGTTCCAGCAGTTCAATCTGTGGGCACACATGACCGTGCTGCAGAACGTGATGTTCGTGCCGGTGCGCGTGCTGGGCGTGCCGAAGCGCGACGCCCGCGACAAGGCGATCGCGATGCTCGAACGGGTCGGGCTCGCCGGCAAGTGCGAGCACTATCCGAACCAGCTGTCGGGCGGCCAGCAGCAGCGCGTGGCGATTGCACGTGCACTCGCGACCGACCCCGACGTGATGCTGTTCGACGAGCCGACGTCGGCGCTCGATCCGGAACTCGTCGGCGAAGTATTGAAAGTGATGCGCTCGCTGGCCGACGAGGGACGCACGATGCTCGTCGTCACGCACGAAATGGGGTTTGCGCGCGAGGTCGCGAACCGCGTCGTGTTCGTTCACCAGGGACGAATCGAGGAGGACGGGAGTCCCGACGAGGTATTCGCGAGCCAGAAATCGCCGCGATTCCAGAAGTTTCTGTCCAGCATCATCTGATGCGGATTCAATGCCAACCGGAGGGGAAATCATGAAGAAGCTGCTTCAGTCGCTGTGCGTGGGCGCGGCACTGGTCGGATCGGTCGCGCATGCCGAGCAGGTCGTGCGGGTCGGCACGCTCGCCGATTACGCACCGTTCGAATACAAGGATGCGTCCGGCAAGCTGCAGGGCATGGAGATCGACATCGGCAAGAAGATGTGCGACACGATGAAGGTCAAGTGCCAGTGGGTGACGATGGATTTCGATGCGCTGATTCCGGCGCTCAAGGCGAAGCAGATCGACGCGGTGCTCGCGCAAATGTCGAAGACGCCGGAGCGCGAGCAGTCGGTGGACTTCACGCGCATTTTCACGACGGCACCCGTGCAGTTCGTCGCGAAGCAGGGCTCGGGTATCTCGGATGGCGCGGCCACGCTGCGCGGCAAGACGATCGGCGTTCAGACCGCGTCGACGCACGAATCCTATCTGCGCCGCCGCCTGCCGGCGAGCAAGTCGGGGATCAACGTGAAGGTCTATCAGACGCTCGACGAGGCCTGGCTCGATCTCGAGGCAGGGCGCGTCGACGCCGTGCTTGCCGACAACACGGTCGCGTACGACTGGCTGACGAAGGCCGGCAGGAAGGAGGGCTTCGACTTCGTCGGCAAGCCGATCGCCGATGCGGAGATCTTCGGCGACGGTACGGCGATCGCGGTACGCAAGGGCGACGCACCGTTGAAGGCGCTGTTCGACAAGGGCATCGCGCAGGTGCAGGCGGACGGCACGTTCGCCGCGGCCAACAAGCGCTATTTCCCGTTCAGCATCGCGCCGCAATAATCGCGCGTCGGGCCGCGCGGGCGCCGGATGGCGGCCTGCGCGATCCGCGTTTTACACGGAGCGATATGACGATGGACATCTTGATGAACTACGGCGCGCAGATCGCGGCTGGCGCGCTCGTCACGCTGGAGCTTGCGGTCGCCGCGCTGTGTGTCGGCATGCTGCTCGGCATCGCCGGTGCGTCGGCAAAACTGTCGAGCCTGGGGTGGCTCAGGCATGCGACCTATGCGCTGACCAATTTCCTGCGCGGCATTCCCGAGTTCCTGATCCTGTTGATCTGCTACTTCGGGCTGTCGCATCTGCTCAACGCGCAATTCGATGGCGCCCTTGTCATCAGTCCGTTCTCCGCCGGCGTGATCGCGCTCGCCGTGGTGTTCGGCGCCTATTCGTCGGAGATGTTCCGCGGGGCGTTCATCGCGGTGCCGGCCGGACAGATCGAGGCCGCGCGCGCGTACGGGATGACGCGCCTGCAGACACTTTGGCACGTGCGCCTGCCGCAGGCGTGGCGAATCTGCCTGCCGAGCCTGAACAACATGTGGCAGAACCTGCTGAAGGACACGTCGCTGGTATCGATCGTCGGGCTCGAGGACATGCTGCGCAAGGCCAACATCGCCGCGCAGTTCACCAAGCAGCCGTTCGTTTTCTACGTGACGGTCGGACTCGTCTATTTCGGCTTTCTCGCCGCATCCAACCCCGTGTTCGCGTGGCTCGAGCGCATCGCGGGCCGCGGTTACGCACAACGCTCCTGACGAAGGCCATGTGATGAACGATTTTCTTTCCCTCATCGTGCAGTCCGGCCCGGAAGTCGCGCGCGGCGTATGGATCACGCTGGAACTGCTGGTTCTGTCATGCATGCTCGCGTTCGCGCTCGCGGTGCCGCTGGCTGTCGCGCGCACGTCGGCGTGCCGGTGGTTGTCGACACCGAGCCGCCTGTTCATGTCGGTGTTTCGCGGCACGCCGCTGCTGGTGCAGATCTTCGTGCTGTATTACGGGCTCGCGCAGTTCTCGATCGTGCGTGCGTCGCCGCTGTGGCTGCTGGTCGGCGGATCGTTCTCGTGCGCGTTGTGCGCACTGACGCTCAACCTCGCGGCCTACATGGCGGAAGACATCCGGGGCGGGATTGCCGGCGTCCCCGCCGGCGAGAAGGAAGCCGCGCTCGCGTTCGGGATGAGCCGCTTCATGCTCACCTGGTTCGTGATCGTGCCGCGCGCGATCGGCATCGTCGCGCCGACGCTCGGAAACGAGATCGTGCTGCAGCTGAAGTCGACCGCGCTCGCCAGCACGATCACCGTGCTCGACCTGACCGGCGTCGCGCGGCGCATCTCCATCGAAACCTATACCACCGACGCGCTGATGCTGGCCGGCATCGTGTACGTCGGTATCACGGCAGTGCTTTCGACCGTGCTCAAGCGTGTCGAAGGTCTGCTGAATCGCCATCTGGGCAGCGTGCGTGCCTGATGGCATCGCGCGGACACGACACAACGAACGATCCGAGGACGATATGGGATACAAGCTTGAAACGCTGGCGCTCGCCGCGGACCGCGACGTGACCGACGAAAAGTCGGTCGCGCCGGCGATCCACTATTCGGCGGTATTCAAGGCCGCCGGCAGCGAGGAATTCGCGGAGATGTCGAGCGTGCCGCAGCATCCGCGCAACTACACGCGCTACGGTAATCCGGTTCACGAGCGCGTGAAGGCGATCATGGCGGAGCTCGAGGGCACCGAGACCGCGCTCGTCACCGCGTCCGGCATGGGCGCGATCGCGACCGCGATCCTCAGTGTCGTGAAAGCCGGTGATCATGTGGTCGGCCAGACGCGCCATTACATGAGCACGACGAAAATGCTCGACGACATGCTGCGCCGGTTCGGCGTCGACGTGACGTTCGTCGACCAGACCGACGCGGCCGCGTTCGATCGCGCGATCCGGCCGAACACACGGCTGATCGTGCTCGAGTCGCCGGTCAATCCGCTGCTGCTCGTGACCGACATCGCCGCGGTGACCGAAATCGCAAGGGCCCGCGGCATCCTCACGCTCGCGGACAACACGTTCGCGTCGCCGATCAACCAGCAGCCGCACCGGCTCGGTGTCGACATCGTCGTGCACAGCGCGACCAAGTATCTCGGCGGCCATCACGACCTGACCGGCGGCGTGATCTGCACGAGCCGCGTGCTCGCCGAGCAGATCTGGCATACGCACATCACGCTCGGCTCGGTGCTGTCGCCGATGGACGCGTGGCTGCTGCTGCGAGGGCTGCGCACGCTGCCGATGCGCGTCGAGCGGATCAATGCGAACGCCCAGGCGCTCGCCGAATTCCTGGAAGCTCACGCGAAGATCGAGCGCGTGTTCTATCCGGGCCTGCGCAGCCATCCACAGCATGCGCTCGCATGCCGGCAGATGCGCGGTTTCGGCGGCGTGGTGGCGTTCGGCGTGCGGGGAAGCTACGGCGAAGCGCAGCGCTTTGTCGAGGCGCTGCGCTTGCCGCTGAATGCAGGCAATCTCGGCGGCGTCGATTCGCTCGCGATCCATACGGCGTCCATGTGGGCGGGCACGATGTCGGCGGAGCAGATGCGCGCGGCCGACATCCCGCTCAATTTCATCCGCTATTCGGTCGGCATCGAGCATATCGATGACCTGAAAGCCGATATCGCACAGGCACTCGAGCGGATCTGACGCGGACCGGCGCACACGGCCGTTCGACGCATCGGGCGGGTCGCGTCGGCCTTTGAATCGATCCGGGCGCAAGAAGCGCGGATTGCAACGACGGAGCACGGAATATGCATGGCATCACGGTACTCGACGGCGGCATGGGGCGCGAGCTGGCGCGGATGGGGGCGCCGTTCAGGCAGCCGGAATGGTCGGCGCTCGCGCTGATGGAAGCGCCGCATTACGTCGGCCTCGCGCACGACGCGTTCGTCGCGGCGGGCGCCGACGTGATCACCGCGAACAGCTATGCGGTCGTGCCGTTCCATATCGGCGAGGCGCGGTTTCGTCGCGACGGCGTCGCGCTCGCGGCACTTGCCGGGCAACTCGCGCGGCACGCCGCCGACCGCGCAGGCCGGCCAGTGCGCGTCGCGGGATCGCTTCCGCCGACCGGCGGTTCGTATCGGCCCGACCTGTTCGACGCGGCGCGTGCCGATGCGATATTGGCTGCGCTCGTCGACGGGCTCGATCCGTACGTCGACCTGTGGCTGGCCGAGACGCAGAGCCTGACCGGCGAGATCGATGCGGTCCGGCGTGCGCTCGGCGCGAATCCGAAGCCGCTCTGGGTGTCGTTCACATTGCGCGACGACGTCGAAGCAGGCGCCAGTCCGGTACTGCGATCGGGGCAGACGCTCGATGAAGCGATCGACGCCGCCCTGTCCGCGCGCGCGAGCGCGCTGCTGTTCAACTGCAGCCAGCCGGAGGCGATGGGCGCGGCGATCGAGGCGGTGCAGCGTAGGCTCGCGGGAACGGGAGCGGAAACTGCGCTGATGACCGGCGCATATGCGAACGCATTTCCGCCGCAGCGCGCCGATGCGCGTGCGAACGAGGAACTCGATGCATTGCGCGGCGATATCGATCCGCCCGGTTATGCGAAATGGGCGGAGCAGTGGCTTGCACTCGGCGCGCAGATCGTCGGCGGGTGCTGCGGAATCGGCCCCGACCACATCGCGGCATTGCGCGACGCGGTCGATGCGCGCGGCGCCGCACGCACCGGGTCCGGCCAATGAAGGTTGACGGCCTCGACCAGAGGATCATCGACGCGTTGTGTGCCGATGCGCGGATTCCGCTCGCGGTGCTGGCCGACAGGATCGGTTTGTCCAGGCAGGCGGTCCGGAACCGGATCGACCGGCTCGAAGCGCTGAAGATCATTGCAGGCTATACGGTGCGGCTCGCGTTGCCCGACGATGTCGTGCCCGTGCGTGCCGTGATGCTCGTTTATCGCAAGGACCGGATGCGCGGCGCGGACGTGCTCGCCGCACTCGAGCGGATCGCCGAGGTGCGCGACTGCGCGGTCCTCAGCGGCGAGGTCGATTTGCTGGTGCAGATAGAGGCGGCCACGCATGAGCGCATCAGCGACATCTGGGCGACGATCAGCGCGCTGGACGGCGTGCAGAACATGACGACCAGCTTCGTGCTCGACTCGGTCGTCCATAAGCGGTGACGGCTACGCCCCCGCCCGCTTCAGCCCCGCTCCTGTTCCAGCCAGCGTCGCTGCGACGCATAAAGATGCGTGCGCATTGCCGCCTGGGCCATCAGCACCTCG
This sequence comes from Burkholderia sp. Bp8998, assembly GCF_003854235.1. Lineage (NCBI taxonomy): Bacteria > Pseudomonadati > Pseudomonadota > Betaproteobacteria > Burkholderiales > Burkholderiaceae > Burkholderia > Burkholderia sp. Bp8998. Next base: position 8,707 of record NZ_QTQF01000071.1, on the reverse strand, counting down.
CCGCTTTCCAGCGCGTGCAGAATGGACTCATGTTCGTCGAACGCGTTGGCCCACGTCTGTTTGCTTTCGGCGCGCGCGCTGACGCGCGACGAGATCGGACTGTGGCGTCCGTCGAACAGCTCGCCCACCAGCCTGACAAGCACCGAATTGCCCGTCATCGACGCGATCGCGACGTGAAACTCGCGATCGTGCTGCAGCGGTGAACGGCCCTCCGCAATGGCCGAGCGCATGGCTTCCACAGCGCGGCGCACGGGCTCGAGCAATTCGGGCGTCGCGCGCGCGCACGCGAGTTCGACGACGCTGCCCTCGAGCGCGGCGCGGGCGTTCGTCAGTTCGATCGGGTTTTCGCCCAGCGGTGTCGCCGGCGCGTTCGACGCCTTCGCCGAAGGGCACACGAACACGCCAGAGCCCATCCGGACTTCGACGATGCCTTCGATCTCCAGCGCAATGAGCGCCTCCCGAACCGACGGGCGCGATACGCCCAATTGCTGGGCCAGATCGCGTTCCGGCGGCAGGCGTTCGCCGTCGGCGAATCGCCCGTCTTCGATGAGCGAACGAATCTGGTCGGCGATGCGCTGATACAGGCGGCGGGTATCCACCTGTTTGAGCTGGTCCAGCAAAGCTCCCCCTTGCCCGCGTTCCGCGGATGTCTGTTCGGAAGCAGTCAGTCTACTGCACTTTGAGTGGCCTTACCAATTGACAGGGGGCAGGCTACGCCTTCGCGCGGCAACGGAAGGCCGGCCCGTCAAATTGGCCTTACCAGATGCCGGGCGCTCGAGAGGGGCGGCAATTTCGCGTCGTGCCCAATGGCGGTGTACGCTCGGGCAGAGGAGCATTCCCCCGCCGCAATACCCTTGTCGCCGCACGAACTAGGGATTTTCCATAAATTCCCGAGATTGGCTTGACCAATATTGGCCAGGCCAATAGCCTGTGTTTGGTCAGGCCAATTTGCGGGCTCGTTCCAGCGCCGTCCCATTTCAATCGTTATCGAGACACCGATGAGAACTGTCATTTGTGAAGCACCCGGCCGCCTGGTCGTGGCCGAGCGCCCGATGCCGGCAGCCGGGCCCGACGAGGTGCTGATCCGCGTGAAGCGGGTCGGTGTATGCGGCACCGACATGCACATCTTCACAGGCAACCAGCCGTACCTCGCGTATCCGAGGGTGATGGGGCACGAACTGGCGGGCGTCGTCGAGACGGCGCCGGCAAACGCGCGCGTGAAGGCCGGCGACCAGGTCTACGTGATGCCGTATCTGTCGTGCGGGTCGTGCGTCGCGTGCCGTGCGGGCAAGACGAATTGCTGCACCCGAATCCAGGTGCTGGGCGTGCACGCCGATGGCGGCATGGCCGAATACCTCGCCGTTCCGCAGGCGTTCGTGTTCAAGGCCGATGGCGTCACGCTCGACCAGGCCGCGATGATCGAATTCCTCGCGATCGGCGCGCACGCGGTCGCACGTGCCGACGTCCGGCCGGGGCAGCGCGTGCTGGTCGTCGGCGCCGGGCCGATCGGCATGGCCGCGCTGATCTTCGCGATGCTGCGCGGCGCGCGGGTCAGCGTGCTCGACGGCCGTGCGGACCGGCTTGCCCTATGCGAGACGGCACTCGGCGCGCACGCCGCCGTGCTGCTCGACCCGACGGGCGCCGCGACGGACGTCGCGCGTCTTGCCGAGCTCACCGACGGCGAGTTTTTCGACGTCGTGTTCGACGCCACCGGCAACCTCGGCGCGATGGAGCGCGGCCTCGAGTTCGTCGCGCACGGCGGCAAGTACGTGCTGATCTCGCTCGTCAAGGGCCGCATCTCGTTCCCGGATCCCGAATTCCACAAGCGCGAAACGACCTTGCTCGCGAGCCGCAACGCAACGCCGGCGGACTTCGAAACGGTGCTCGACGCGATGCGTGCGGGGCAGGTGCCGACCGATGCGCTGAAGACGCACGCGCTGACGCTCGCCGATCTGCCCGACCGGTTCGCGCAGCTCCTCGAGCCGGATGCCGGCGTCATCAAGGCGCTCGTCGAATGCTGAGCGCGGGGGGCGAACCGATGGGCAATCCGATCCTGCAATTCGGTACCAGCCGCTTCCTCCAGGCGCACGTCGACCTGTTCACGTCGGAAGCGCGAGCCGCGGGCCGCGCGCTCGGCGAGATCACGGTGGTGCAGACGACCTCGAGCGCGGAAAGCCGCGCGCGCATCGACGCGCTGCGCGCCACCGGGCGCTATCCGGTGCGGATCCGCGGGCGTCGGCACGGCGAGACGATCGATCGCGAGGTCGACTGCACGGCGATCACCGAAGCGCTGCATGCGGCCGAAGACTGGGCGCGGTTGCGCGAGCGCGTCGCAGGCGAGGTCCGGACGATCGTGTCCAATACCGGCGACAGCGGTTACGCGACGTTCGACGACGACGGCGCCGATCTGCTCGATGGCTCGCGGCCGCCGCGCGGCTTCGCGGCGAAACTCGCGGTGCTGCTGCACGAGCGCTTCCGCGCCGACGCGGCGTCCGTCACGCTGCTGCCGTGCGAGCTCGTTGCGCGTAACGGCGACACGCTGCGCGACCTGGTGGTCGGCGTCGCGCGGCAATGGCGTGCGGATGCCGCGTTCGTCGACTACCTGCTCGGCGGCTGCGTTTGGGTCAACTCGCTCGTCGACCGCATCGTGTCGGCGCCGATCCACCCGGTCGGCGCGATCGCCGAACCGTATGCGCTGTGGGCGGTCCGCCGCACGGCGGGGATGACGCTGCCGTGCGCGCACCCGGACATCGTCGTGACCGACGATCTGGAACGTTACGAGCGCCGCAAACTGCTGCTGCTCAATCTCGGGCACACGGTGCTCGCGGAGCAATGGCTCGAGCGCGGCAGCATGCCGGACCTGACGGTCGGCGCGGCGATGGGCGATCCCGTGTACCGCGCGCCGCTCGAGGCGGTATGGAACGACGAGGTGATGCCGGTGTTCGAGGCGCTCGGAGAACGCGACGCGGCACTGGCGTACCTGGACGAGGTGCGCGACCGGTTCTCGAATCCGTTCCTTGCGCATCGGCTCGCCGATATCGCGGGTAATCACGACCTGAAGAAGGCGCGGCGGCTGCGCCCGGCGGTCGAGCTGGCGCGTGCGCTGAAGTTGCCGATCGGTCAGCCGCGCCTGGCCGCGGCGCTCGGATGAATGCCCGCGGCGCAGCGGTCCGCCGCGGCACGCGATGCAGTGAATTGAAAGGGAGACACGCAACGATGACGACACGCATTATCGATGTGCAGGTACGTGACATTCGCTTTCCGACCTCGAGGAGCATGGACGGCTCGGACGCGATGAACGGCAATTCCGACTATTCGGCGACCTACGTGACGCTCGTCACCGATGCGGGCAACGGCCTCCAGGGGCACGGGCTGACGTTTACGATCGGCCGCGGCAACGAGCTGTGCGTCGAGGCGGCGCACGCGCTCGCGAAGCTGTTCGTGATCGGCCGCTCGCTCGAGGAGATCACGGCCGACTTCGGCGCGTACTGGCACGAGATGGTTGCCGGCGACTGCCAGCTGCGCTGGGTCGGCCCGGAGAAGGGCGTGGTGCATCTCGCCACGGCCGCGCTGATCAATGCGATCTGGGACCTGTGGGCCAAGACGGCACGCAAGCCGGTCTGGAAATTCCTGGTCGACATGCCGCCGGAACAACGCGTGAACTGCATCGACTTCACGTACATCGACGACGCGCGACGAGGCCGTCGCGATGCTGCGCCGGGCCGCACCGGGCAACGCGCAGCGGGAGCGGGAGATGCGCGAGCACGGTTTTCCCGGCTACACGACCGCGGCCGGCTGGCTCGGGTATTCCGAGGACAAGATGCGTGCGCTCGCCCGCGCGGCGGTGGCGGACGGCTGGACCCACCTGAAGCAGAAGGTCGGCGCGGATCTCGAGCAGGACGTGCGGCGGGCGGGCATCCTGCGCGAGGAACTCGGCTGGGACCGCAAGCTGATGATGGACGCGAACCAGAACTGGGGCGTCGACGAGGCCATCGCGAACATGCGGGTGCTCGCCCGGTTCGATCCGTGGTGGATCGAGGAGCCGACCAGCCCGGACGACATTCTCGGTCATGCCGCGATCCGCCAGCGGATCGGGCCGATCGGCGTCGCGACCGGCGAGCACGCGCACAACCGCGTGATGTTCAAGCAGTTCTTCCAGGCCGGCGCGCTCGATTTCTGCCAGCTCGATCCCGCGCGGCTCGGCGGGCTCAACGAAGTGCTCGCCGTCGTGCTGATGGCGGCGAAGTTCGGCGTGCCGGTCTGTCCGCACGGCGGCGGCGTCGGTCTGTGCCAGTACTCGCAGAACATCGTGATGTTCGACTACATCGCGGTGTCGGGCTCGCTGGAGCGCCGCGTGCTCGAGTACGTCGACCATCTTCACGAGCATTTCGACGCGCCGATCGCGATTCGCCGCGGGCGCTACATGCCGCAGGAGGCGCCCGGCTACGGCGTCACGATCAAGCAGGCGTCGCTCGATGCATACGCGTACCCCGACGGACCCGAGTGGCGAGCGTAATCGGACAGGCATCACGACAAGAACCATTCCGGAGACAACGATGGATCACGATCCGCATCAATCGAAGCACCTTGCCGGCGCGGTCAGGAAGGCCGCGGTCCGGCTCCTGCCGTTCCTCACGCTGATGTATGCGCTGGCGTTCATCGATCGCGCGAACGTCGGTTTCGCGAAGATCGCCTATCAGGCCGACACGGGCCTGAGCGATGCGGCATTCGCATTCGGCGCCGGCATTTTCTTCATCGGCTACGCGCTGTTCGAAGTGCCGAGCAACCTGATCATGAATCGCATCGGCGCGCGGGTCTGGATGAGCCGGATCATGGTGACGTGGGGGCTCGTGTCGGCCTCGATGATGTTCGCGCATACACCGACGCAGTTCTACACGATCCGCTTCCTGCTCGGCGCGGCCGAGGCCGGGTTCTTTCCCGGGATCATCCTGTACCTGACCTACTGGTTTCCCGCGAAGGGGCGCGCGCGTGCGCTGGGGCTGTTCTACTTCGGCGTGCCGATCGCGATGCTGATCGGCAACCCGCTGTCGGGCTTCCTGTTGCAGATGCATGACGTGTTCGGCTTGCGCAACTGGCAATGGATGTACGTGGTCGAGGGGCTGATGGCGACCGTGGTGGGCGTGATCGCGTTCTTCTACCTGACGAGCCGGCCAAAGGACGCGCGCTGGCTGACCGATGACGAGAAGCGCGCGTTGTGCGACACGCTCGACGCGGAAGAGCGTGCGAAGTCGCGGCATCTGTCCGCGACCGTGTTCGGTGTGCTGAAGGACCGTCGCGTGCTGACGTTCATCGCCGCGTACTTCTGCATCCAGATCGGCAATGCGCCGCTCGCGTTCTACCTGCCGTCGAAATTCGCCGCGACGATGGGCACCCAGATCGACGGAACGATCGGGTTGCTGCTGATGATCCCGTGGTTGTGCACGATTGCGGCGATGATCGTCGCGACGCGTTTCGCGGATCGCCACGACAACCATCTGCAGGTCGCGACCGGCATGCTGACGGTCGGGATTCTCGCGTTCGCATCGGTATCCGTGATCAACACGCCGGTGCTCGCGCTGCTCGCCTTCTGCATCGCGATTCCCGGGCTGGTCGCGTGCCAGCCGGTGTTCTGGTGCCTGCCGACGCGCTATCTCGGCGGGACGGGCGCGGCGAGCGGCATTGCGTTCATCGTGTCGATCGGCAATCTCGGCGGCTTCGTATCGCCGCAGATCAAGGCGTTCGCGGACGCGGTGTCGCACGATTCGCGCACGGGCTTCGTCGTGGTCGCCGCGCTGTGTTTCGGCAGCGTGCTGCTGCTGCGCTCGTTGCGCGGGATGGGGCACGCGGCCGCGGAGCGCAGCGCGGGCGGCGCGCAGGCCGGCTCGCATCGATGAACCGTTCGCCGGCGCGCGATGGTCGTGCGTCGGCGCCGAACCACCCGTCAGGGATCCAGGATCACCTTCATGTCCTTTCACGATACCGAACCGGCCGCGATCCGGCTGCATCCGAACGATGACGTCGTGATCGCGACGCGCCAGCTCGTGTCCGGCGCGCGGATCGCATCCGAGGCGCTCGTCGTTGCCGGCCTGGTGCCGCCGGGCCACAAGATCGCGACACGCGACATCGCGATAGGCGAGCCGGTCAGGCGCTACAACCAGATCATCGGCGTCGCGCGCGAGCCGATCGCGCGCGGCCAGCATGTGCACGTGCACAATCTCGGCATGACCGAGTTCGCGCGCGAGCACGCGTTCGGCGCCGGCGCGAGCCCGACGCAATACGACGAAACGCCGGCAACCTTCATGGGCATTCGTCGTGACGACGGTCGCATCGCGACCCGCAATTACATCGGGATACTGACGAGCGTCAATTGCTCGGCGACGGTGGCGCGCGCGATCGCCGATCATTTTCGGCGCGACGTGCGCCCGCAGGCGCTGGCTGACTATCCGGCCGTCGACGGCGTGATCGCGCTCACGCACGGGCTTGGCTGCGGAATCGATTCGCGGGGAGAAGGCATCGCGATCCTCCGGCGCACGCTGGCGGGCTATGCCGCGCATCCGAATTTCCACTCGGTGCTGTTCATCGGGCTCGGCTGCGAGACCAACCAGATCGGCGATGTGTTGCGCGAAGGCGGGCAGGCGGACGCCGCGCGCCTGCGCCACTTCACGATCCAGGAGAGCGGCGGCACGCGCAAGACGATCGAGCGCGGCATCGCGATGGTCACGGAGAGGCTCGCGGACGCGAACCGCGTGGTGCGGGTCCTGATGCCGGCGGCGCATCTGGTGGTGGGCCTGCAGTGCGGCGGCTCGGACGGCTACTCGGGGATCTCGGCGAATCCCGCCCTGGGCGCGGCAGTCGACCGGCTGGTGCGGCAGGGCGGGACGGCGATCCTGTCCGAGACGCCCGAGATCTACGGCGCCGAGCACCTGCTCACCCGGCGTGCCGTCAGCCGCGACGTCGGCGAAAAGCTGCTCGCGCGGATCGCGTGGTGGGAAGCGTATTGCGCACGTCACGGCGCCGCGCTGGACAACAATCCGTCGGCCGGCAACAAGGCGGGTGGGCTTACCACGATCCTCGAGAAATCGCTCGGCGCGATCGCGAAGGCCGGGACCACGAATCTCGTCGACGTGTACGAATATGCGCAACGGATCGATGCGCGCGGCCTCGTCCTCATGGATTCGCCCGGCTACGACCCGGTGTCGGCGACCGGGCAGGTCGCGTCGGGCGCGAACCTGATCTGCTTCACGACAGGCCGCGGGTCGGCATACGGCTGCGCGCCGTCGCCGTCGCTGAAGCTCGCGACGAATACGGCGCTATGGACGCGCCAGGCGGACGACATCGACATCGATTGCGGCGGGGTGATCGACGGCAAGTCGAGCGTCGACGCGCTCGGCGCCGAGATTTTCCGCGCGATGCTCGACTGTGCGTCGGGCCGGCGCTCGAAAAGCGAACTTCATGGCTACGGGCAGAACGAGTTCGTGCCGTGGCAGGTTGGCGTGATCACGTAGCCGAACGTTGCGCGCGATCTCCCGTGTCGGCCGCCGGAGCCGAAACAAGCGTACTTGTTGCGAGGTCGTGCTGCATGCGCGACATGCGGCATCGGCTCAGGCCGGCGTGATGCCCGCGCTGCCCGCGCTGCCCGCGCTGCCCGCGCTGCCCGCGCTGCTCGTGACGCCCGTGGCGTCCTTGCGTTCGTCCGCGATCCAGTCGCCGAACAGCTGGATCTTCTGCTGTTGTTCGGCACCGTCCGGATACACGAAGTAATAGCCCATCCCCGTCGGCAACGCCATGTCGAACGGCATCACCAGCCGGTGCGCCGCCACGCTTTCGTCCGCGAGCGTCCGGTCGCCGATCGCGACGCCGTAACCGTCGATCGCCGCGTGCGTCGCGAGATCCAGCGTTTCGAAGCTCAAGCCGCGCGTCGAGTCGACGTGCGGCACGCCCGCATGGTCGAGCCATCGTTTCCAGTCCCGGTGATCGCGGGTCGGATGCAGCAACGTATGACCGGCCAGGTCGTCGAGGTTCGCGAGCGGCTGTCGGTCCGGCAGGCTCGGCGCACAGACCGGCGTGAGCCGTTCCTCGAACAACGGGATCGCATGCATGTCGGGGCCGGCGCCGGCAGCGTAGATCACCGCGGCATCGAACGGTTCCATGCGGAAATCGACGTGATGATCCCAGGTGGTCGTGATCTGCACTTGCAGTTCCGGGTGCTCGGCCTGGAACCGCATGATGCGCGGCAGCATCCACTGGATCATGCAGGTCGGCACCTTCAGCGCGAGTTCGGTACGCCGGCGCGACAGCCGCATCGATACCTCCTCGATGCGCGCGAAGCTTTCGCGCACCGTCGGCAACAGGAGCTCACCTTCGGCCGTCAGCGTCAGGCCCTTGGGCGTGCGCTTGAACAGCGGAAACTGATAGAAGCCCTCGAGCGCGAGGATTTGCCGGCTCACGGCGCCCTGGGTCAGGCACAGGTGCTCGGCGGCGCGCGTGAAGCTGCCGTGACGGGCGACGATGTCGAAGATCTGCAGCGCGTTGAGGGAAGGCAGTCGTTTCATCGGGACGGCAGGTTCTGGAAATGGCGGCCGGCGGGGCGGCTGGCGCATGCCACGCGCACGAAGCGCGTGATGCACGCGCGCTCAGTGCAGGATCTTCGCGAGGAAGTCCTTCGCGCGGTCCGATTTCGGATTCGAGAAGAAATCGTCCTTGCGGT
>NZ_QTQF01000070.1:0-19614 GCF_003854235.1 Burkholderia sp. Bp8998 | reverse complement strand
CCATTCACGAGGATCTCGCCCTGCTGGAACGGCTCGAGGCCGTTCACGGTCTTGATCAGCGTGGACTTGCCCGAGCCCGACGGGCCGCACACGACGACCACCTCGCCTTTCCTGACCTCGGTCGTGCAATCGGCGAGGACCTGGAACGGGCCGTACCACTTCGAAACGTTGCTGATGGAAATCATGAAAGTACCTGGATCGTAATGAGGCGCGCGCGGCGCCGGTTCAGCGCGCCTTCGCGACGCGATAGCGGCGCTCGAGCGCGCGGGCGTACCACGTCAGCGGGAAGCACATCGCGAAGTAGAGCAGCGCGACCATCGCGTAGATCGGAAACGGCTTGAATACCGCGTTGGTGATGATGTTGCCGGTCTTGGTCAGCTCGGTCAGCCCGATGATCGACGTGAGCGCGGTGCTCTTCACCGCCTGCACGAGGAAGCCGACGGTCGGCGGCAGCGCGATCTTCCAGGCCTGCGGCCACACGACGTAGCGCAGCCGCTGGATCCACGTCATGCCGAGGCTGGCCGCCGCGTGCCACTGGCCGCGCGGTACCGCGTCGACGCTGCCGCGCCAGATATCGGCCAGATAGGCGCTTGCGTTCAGCGTCAGCACGACCGACGCGGCGACCCAGGGCGTCACGTCGATGCCGGCGAGCGGCAATCCGAAGAAGCCGAGGAACAGCTGCATCAGCAACGGCGTGCCCTGCAACACTTCCACATACAGGATCACGAAGCGGCGCAGCGCCGGCACCGGCGAGATGCGCATCGCGAGCAGCGCGAACCCGGCGACGCTGCCGCCGACGAACGTGATCAGCGACAGCAGCACGGTCCAGCGCGCGGCGAGCAGCAGGTTCCAGGCAATATCCTGGAAGGTGAATTCGATCATCGTGCACGCTCCGTGGGCAGGCGGGTTTCAGGGGCGCGGGCGCGCCATGCGAAGCGGGCAACCCGGGTGCGCCGCGGCGCCGCTGCCGCGCCGTGCGGCGCGCGGCCGGAGAACAGCCGCCGGCCGACGCGATTGAGCAGCATGCGCAGCGCGATCGACAGCAGCAGGTAGATCGCGGTCACGACGATGTAGATCTCGAACGCACGGAAATTGCGCGACTGGATGAAGTTCGCGGCGTAGGTCAGGTCGGGCACCGAGATCTGCGACACGACCGCCGAGCCGAGCATCACGATCAGCACCTGCCCGAGCAGCGCTGGGTACACGTTCGCGAGCGCCTGCGGCAGCACGACGTGACCGAACACCTGCCGGCCGTGCAGCCCGAGCGCGCGCGCCGCTTGCACTTGCCCGTGCGGCACCGATTCGATCCCGGCGCGCAGGATCTCGACCGCATAGGCGCCGAGGTTGACCGTCATGGCCAGCACGGCCGCCTGCGCTTCGTCGATGTGCACGCCGATCCCGGGCAGCCCGAAGAAGATGAAGAACAGCTGGACCAGGAACGGCGTATTGCGGATCAGCTCGACGTAGCCCGCGACGAGCGCGCGCGCCCAGCGCGGGCCGGCGAGCGCGATCCACGCGCCGCCGGTGCCGATCAGGCCGCCCAGCACGGTGGCGACCGCGGTCAGGCCGAGCGTCACGACGATGCCGCGCGCGAGCATGCCGGCGTAGAGGCCGACATCGCTGAAGTCGAACACGTAGGTCATCGCGATGCCTTTCGTCGTGAATGCGGGGCGGAGGCGGTGCGCATCACAGGTCGGCCGGCAGGGCCGCGTGCAGCCACTTCTGCGACAACGTGTTCAGCGTGCCGTTCTTCTTCGCGCCGGCGATCGCGTCGTTGACCTTCTGCATCAGGCGCGGTTCGTTCTTGTTCAGGCCGACGTGATCGGGCGAGCTGAACAGCGAGAACTTCTGCTCCGGATCGATCGACGGATGACGCGCGATGATCGTTGCACCGACGTCGTTGCCGACCACCAGTAATTGCGCCTGTCCGGACAGGAACGCCGCGATCGCGCCGTTCGGGTCGTCGAAGCGCTTGATCGTCGCGCTGGGCGGCGCGACCTTGCTGACGCTCAGGTCCTCGAGCGTGCCGCGCGCGACCGCGACCGATTTGCCGGCGAGGTCGGCGTTGCCATTCACGGCCAGCGATTTCGGGCCGAACACCGCGAGGTAGTACGGCGCATACGCGTTCGAGAAGTCGATCACCTTCGCGCGTTCCGGCGTCTGTCCGACCGACAGCAGCAGGTCGGTCTTGCGGTCGGCGAGATACGCCATCCGGTTGTCGCCGGTGACCTGCACGAGTTCGACTTTCGCGTTGAGCGCCCGGCCGATCAGGTTCGCCATGTCGATGTCATAGCCCTGCGGCTTCATGTCGGGGCCGATCGAGCCGAACGGCGGGTAGTCCTCGAACACGCCGATGCGCACGACGCCCGATTTCGCGATCGTGTCGAGCGCGTCGGCATGCGCGAGCGGCGCGAAGGCGGCAAGGCCGGCTGCGCCGGCACAGGCGCAGAGGAGGGCGGTACGGGCGAGCAGGCGCTGCACGTGACGGGTGGCTTGGGTCGTTGCGTTCATGGCGAGTTCCTCGTTGTTGCGCTGGTGAAAGGAAGGGAGATCAGGCGCCGCGGGCGGCGATGAGCTTGCAGGCATGGGCGGGCAGTTCCGCGAGTACCGGCATGCCGACGTGGAGGTCGGGCGTCTCGCGCGGCGTCGTCGCGGCCGTCAGCGTGAAGCCGCGGCAGTCGATCGTCGCTTCGATCGACGCGCCGACGTCGCGCACGAACGAGATCGTGCCGGCCAGCGTATTCGGTGCGGCCGCCGCCGCGTGGCCGGGGCGCACGCAGACGTCCTCGGGACGGATCAGCAGGCGCACGGCGTCGGCCGCGCGCGGCGTGTCCGGCGCGCGCCGGATCGCGAGCCGCTGCCCGCCCGGCAGGACGATCGCGTCGTCGCCGTCGCACGCGCCCGGCAGGATGTTGCCGAGGCCGATGAAATCGGCGACGAACTCGTTGACCGGATCGCGATAGATGTCGAGCGGCCGGCCGACCTGCTGGATCCGGCCTTTCTCCATCACGACGATCTCGTCGGCCATCGTCATCGCTTCGCGCTGGTCGTGCGTGACCATGATCGTCGTGATGCCGAGCCGTTGCTGGAGCAGCCGGATCTCGACCTGCATCGCCTCGCGCAGCTTCGCATCGAGCGCCGACAGCGGCTCGTCGAGCAGCAGCAGGCGCGGCGACGACGCGATCGCGCGCGCAATCGCGACGCGCTGGCGCTGCCCGCCAGACAGCTGCGTGACGAGCCGGTCGGCCATGTGCGGCAGCTGGATCAGCTCCAGCAGCTCGGCGACGCGTCGCGCCTGCGCGGCCTTGGCCGTCTTGCGCAGCCGCAGCGGATACGCGATGTTCCGCGCGACCGTCATGTGCGGAAACAGCGCGAGCGACTGGAACACCATGCCGAAGTCGCGCCGGTTGGCGGGCACGTGCGTGAGGTCGCGGCCGCCGAACGTCAGGGTGCCGGAGGTCGGCGTTTCGAGGCCGGCGATGATCCGCATCAGCGTGGTCTTGCCGCAGCCGGACGGGCCGAGAAAGCAGACGAGCTTGCCGTCCGGCACCGACAGGTCGACGTGATCGACCGCATACGCTTGATGGAAGCGCTTCGTCACGTTCTGGAGGATGAGCTGGGTCATGAGGGTTCCTTGCACGGCGAGGGCGAGGGCGAATGCGGTGCGCGCGTCAGAGCGCGACGCCCTTGTCGCCGACGAGTTTTTCGAGCATCCAGATCAGCGCGAAGTCGATCGCGACCGTGAACACGGCGAAGCAGAACACGGTCGGGTCGAGCGACGACACGGTGCGGCTGTAGAGCCAGACCGGCAGGGTCATCGTGTCGATGCTGTACAGGAAGAACGTCACCGTGAATTCGTTGAACGACACGATGAACGCGAACAGCATCCCGGCGAGGATGCCGGGCCGCATCAGCGGCAGCACGACGTCGACGAGCGCGCGGCGCGGGCTCGCGCCCATCACGCATGCGGCTTCCTCGAAGTCGGGGCCGATCGACGCGACCGAGGCCGCGCAGTTCTTCACCGTGAACGGCAGCGTGAGGATCACGTGCGCGACGACGAGCCGCGCGATGCCGAGCTCGACCGGCAGCGCGTTGAACACGATCAGCAGCGCGAGGCCGAGCATCACGAGCGGATAGACGATCGGCAACGCGACGAGCTGCTCGACGAGCGTCTTGCCGCGGAAGCGGCAGCGCGACAGCGCGTAGGCCGCGGGGACCGACACGGCGGTCGCGATCAGCATCGTCGCGATCGCGACGACGAGGCTCGTCGTCAACGCGGCCCCCATCGATTGCGCGCTGCCCGCATCGGACGACACGAACGTCTGCCATGCGGCGCGATACCAGTGCAGGCTGAAATCGCGCGGCGGGAATTCGAGCGTGCCCGATGCGCCGAACGACATCGTGATCATCGTCAGGATGGGCAGCGCGGCGAGGAACAGCACGAGCGTCGCGAGCGCACCGGTCGCGCGTCCGAGGCGGCCGGGCATGGGCGCGCGCAAGAGCAGGGCATTCATCGGTTCACCTCGCCGGTACGTTGCAGGGTGCGCACGAGGCGCTGGGACACCGCCATCACGACGAGCGTCGCGCCCATCAGCACGACGCCGGATGCCGAGGCGGCGGGCCAGTTGAGCAACGGTGCGACCTGGTCGTGCACGAGCACCGCGAGCATCGGCACGCGTCGACCGCCGAGCAGCAGCGGCACCGCGAACGCGCTGGCGTTGTATGCGAACACGAGCAGCGCGCCGGAGACGAGGCCGGGCATCGCGAGCGGCAGCGTCACGTGCCGCAGCGTCTGCCAGCGGCTCGCGCCGAGCGTCGCGGCGGCTTCGTCGTACGCGCGGGACACCGCGCGCAGCGCGCTCGACAGCGGCAGCACGGCGAGCGGGAACGCGGTCTGGATCAGCCCGAGCAACACGCCGTGCTCGCGGTACAGCAGCTGCAGCGGCCGCTCGATCACGCCGGTGGCCAGCAGCGCGCGGTTGAGCAGCCCGGCCGGGCCGAGCATCACGAGCCAGCCATAGCCTTGCAGCAGCAGGTTCACGAGCAGCGGCAGCAGCACGCCGGCGAGCAGCAGCCGGCGCGCGAGCCGCGATTCGGTGCGCGCCATCGCGAGCGCGACCGGGATCGCGAGCAGCACCGCGCACACCATGCTCTGGAACGCGAGGCGCAGCGTGAGCCACAGCGACTTCGTGAAGTACGGATCCGCGAGGTCGGCGTAGTTCTGCAGCGTGAAGGTCCGCCATTCGTCGCCGGACACGCCGACGCTCATGCGCAGCACCGTGAGCGTCGCGGCGGCGAGCACCGCGAGGAACGCGAGGATCGGCGCGAGCAGCAGCCAGGGTGGCACGCCGCGCAGCGCGGGCCCGGCGTCGGCGCCGGCCGGTGCCGCGGCGGCCGGCCCCGCATCGCGGGAGGAGGACAGGGAGGCCATGTCGTTACGCCGAGAAGAGGCCCGTATAGCGCTTGATCCACGCGGGCTGGACGGCCGCGAGCGCCTTGTCGTCGTGCAGCACGGCCTTCTCCGCGATCTGCTGCGGCGACGGCACGAACGCGCGGCTTGCCGCGGGAATCACGGCCTTGCCGTTCACGGGGCCATTCAGCACGTCGGCCGCCATCCGGCCCTGCACGCCCGCGTCGAGCGAATGGTTGATGAACGCATGGATCAGGTCGAGGTCGCCCGGGTGCGCCTTCGGGATCACGGTGAACATCAGCTGCGTCGCGAAGCCTTCCTTCATCCCGTAGGTCACGCCCATCTTGTAGTCGGGCTTGCGGATCTGGTCCGGGAAGAACGCGGGCGAATAGATGCCGCCGATGTCGAGCGAGCCGGTGCGGAACAGGTCGGCGACCTGGTTCGGGTTTTCGCCGAGGGTCATCACGCGATCCTTGAGCTGCGCGAGCTTCATGAATCCCGGATCGATGTTCTGTTGCGACCCGCCGGCCAGCTTCGCGGCGATGATCGCGAGGTCGACCGCTTCGGCCCACTCGGGCGGCGGCAGGAACAGGCGGCCCGCATACTTCGGATCCCACAGCGCCTCGTAGCTCGACGGGGCGCTTTTGACGGTCGACGTGTTGTAGATCAGCCCGTCCGACCACAGCAGGTAGCCGATGCCGAAGCCGTTCGCGCCCGTGCGGTATTGCGGCGCGACGTCCTTCAGGTTCGGCAGGCGATTCAGGTCGGGCTTCACGAGCAGGCCCGCATCGGCGAGACCGGCCGCGCCGACGCCGGCGAGCGTGATCACGTCGTAGGTCGGCCGCTCGCCCGCGGCCTTGACCTTCGCGACCATGCCCGACGTGCCGTCCGCGCGATCGGCGATCACCCGTGCGCCCGTCTGCTTGCTGAAGGTTTCCGCGATGTTGCGCAGCGCGGCCGCGCCGGTATCGTCAGACCACGTGAGCAGGCGCAGCGTCTTGCCCGCGAAGCGGCTCGACTGTGCCTTCGCAGTACTGATGAACGGCATCGGAAGGGCGGATGCGGCGAGTGCCGTGCCGAGGGTTTTGATCACCTGCCTTCTTCCCGCCTTGAAGTGTTGCATGGCCGTCTCCTGGTGAACGATGCCGTGTGGTTCGATGCCGGTCGCCGAACTGCGGCGCGGGGTGTGGATGAACTGTAGGGAGGTCAAATTTCCGCAACAAACGAAATATCCGCATGCGCGGCATGACATAAACGCATGGGCCGGCCGCCTCAGCCGGCCGGCATCATGACCTGCTTGACCTCCTGGAAGGCGGCCAGCCCGAACGGGCCGAGCTCGCGCCCGAGGCTGCTGCGCTTGTAGCCGCCCCATGAGGTTTGCGGATAGATCAATTGCGGCGTGTTGATCCACACGACGCCCGCCTCGAGCGCGTCGGCAACCCGTTTGCCACGTGCGGCGTCGTGCGTGACGACGGTGGCGACGAGCCCGTATTCGGTATCGTTGGCGGCCGCGATCGCATCGTCCTCGGTGTCGAACGTGCGGACGCACAGCACCGGTCCGAAGATCTCGTCACGCCATAGCGCGCAGTCGGCCGGCACGTCGGCGAACAGCGCGGGCCGGATGAAGTAGCCGGGGCCGGCGAGCGCGTCGCCGCCCGTCACGAGCCGCGCGCCGTCGGCCCGGCCCTGTGCGATGTGGCGCTTCACGCGGTCGTATTGGGCGCGGTTCGTCAGCGGGCCCATCTGCACGTCGGGCGCGAACGGCGGACCGACGACGGTCGCGTCGATCCGTCGCGCGAGGCGCGCGATCAGGTCGTCGGCGAGCGGCGCGGCAACGAGCACGCGCGAGGTCGCCGAACACATCTGCCCGGCGTTGAACAGGCCGCCGCCCGCGATCAGTTCGACCGCGTGATCGAGGTCGGCGTCGTCGAACACGACGATCGACGACTTGCCGCCGAGTTCGAGGCCGATGCCCTTGATCGTGTCCGCGGCCGTCTTCATGACCTGCGCGCCGACGGCGGTGCTGCCGGTAAACGACACCTTCGCGACGAGCGGATGCGCACACAGCGGGGCGCCGACGTCGTGGCCGGTGCCCGTCACGACGTTCAGCACGCCGGGCGGCAGGCCGGCCTCGGCGATGATCGCGGCGAGTTCGAGTTCGGGCAGCGGCGTGATCTCGGACGGCTTCAGCACGACCGTGCAGCCGGCGGCGAGCGCGGGCGCGAGCTTCCACGCGGTCGTGACCATCGGGAAATTCCACGGCACGATCAATGCGGCGACGCCGGCCGGCTCGCGCCGGATCCACGCGCGATGGTCGCCGCCGGGCAGCGCGATCTCGGTTTCGCCCTCCGTGTCGAGGCGCTCCGCGAGGCCCGCGTAGTAGTCGAAGGTGGCGATCACGTCCGCGACGTCGATCTCCGCTTCGGCGAACGGCTTGCCATTGTTGATCGACTGCAGCGTCGCGAGCCGCACGCGGCGTGCGTCGACGCCGCGCGCGATCGCGCGGAGCAGGGCCGCGCGCGTGGCGCCCGTCGTGCGCTTCCAGCCGGGAAACGCGCGCGACGCGGCCTGCACCGCACGCTCGACGTCCGCCTCGCCGCCCGCGCTGACGTCGGCGAGGACCGCTTCCGTCGACGGATCGACGACCGGCAGCGTCGCGCCGCCGAAGCTCGGGCGCCACGTACCGTCGATGAAGTGGCGCGTGTGCAGCGGCGGATCGAATGCGAGATTCGGCATCGTGCTCATCGCTGCACCTGACCGAACCAGGTTGCCTCGTCGATTTCGATCACGGTCGGCATCGTGCGTGCCGTGGCGTCGCGCAGCGCTTCGGCCAGCGCGTCGGGTGTCGCGGCCGCATGCGCCGCGCAGCCGAAGCCGCGTGCGAGCGCCTGGAAATCGGGCGTATACGGATCGACGCCGACCGGCGTGATGTCGCGCGCGACCATGTACTTGCGGATCTCGCCGTAGCCGCGATTGTTCCAGACGATCACGATCACCGGCACGCGTGCCTCGACCGCGCTCGCGAGCTCCGGCAGCGTGAACTGCAGGCCGCCGTCGCCGATCAGGCACACGACCGGCCGCGCGGGCGCGGCGAGCTTGGCGCCGATCGCGGCGGGCAGCCCGTAGCCGAGCGTGCCGTAGCCGGTCGACGAGTTGAACCAGCTGCGTGGTGCCGGCGCATCGTGCGTGAAATTGCCGACATAGACGGGGCTCGTCGAATCGCCGGCGATGATCGCGCCGGGCAGCGCCGTGACGATGGTATCGATCAGCCGCGCCTGGGCACGCGTGGCGCCGTCGTGGCCGGACGCGATCGCGGCACGCACGGCGGCGACCCGCGGCGCGCCCCAGCCGGGCTCGGGTGTCGGCGCCGGCCTTTCGTGCAGGCGGGTCGACAGCGCGCCGAGCGCCAGCCGCGCATCGCCGGCGATGGCGATCTCCGCGCGCGCATTGCGCATCAACTGCTGCGCGTCGATGTCGATGCGGATCAGCCGGCCGTCGATCGTGAAGCCGCCGTCGAACGTGACGTCGTAGTCGGTTTCGCCGAGTTCGGTGCCGACGGCGAGCACCACGTCGGCATCGGCGATCGCCGCGCGGGTGGCCGGCAACGACTGCGTGGAGCCGATCAGCAACGGGTGGCCGGCCGGCAGCAGGCCCTTCGCGTTGATCGTCAGCGCGACGGGCGCATGCAGGCGCTCGGCGAGTTCGCGCAGTTCCGCCGCCGCGTGGATCGCGCCGCCGCCGGCCAGTATCAGCGGCCGGCGCGCACGGGAGAGCAGGTCGGCGGCTGCCGCGAGGGCGTTCGCATCCGGCGCGGGGCGCGCGGGCAGCGCGAGCGGCGCGGCGGGCAGCGCGGGCGCCGGCATCACGATCACGTCGAGCGGAATCTCGATATGCACGGGCCGCGGTCGCGCGCTTTCGAACACCGCGAAGGCGCGCGCGAGGACCTGCGGCAGGTCGGCCGCGTCGAGCAGCGTGTGCGAGAACGCGGTGAGTCCCGCGAACACGTCGCGCTGCGACGGCAGCTCGTGCAGGCGGCCGTCGCCGCTGCCGAGCTCGCGTCGCGCGTTGACGCTCGAGATCACCAGCATCGGAATCGAATCCGCGTAGGCCTGCGCCATCGCGGTCGCGATATTGGTCATCCCCGGCCCGGTGATGATGAAGCAGACCCCCGGCCGGCCCGTGACGCGGGCATAGCCGTCGGCCATGAAGCCGGCCCCCTGTTCGTGGCGCGGCGTGACATGGCGGATCGACGACGCGGCGAGGCCGCGATAGAGCTCGACGGTATGCACGCCGGGAATGCCGAACACGCATTCGACACCCTGGCGTTCGAGGAGGTCGACGAGCGCTTCGCCGCAGGTGCGGGGGCGCGCAGGGAACGGTGCCGCCGCGGCCGTGCGGGCGCCGGCGATGCAGGAGACGTTGGCTGGATGGCTCATGGATCGTGATGTGCCGATTGGGAGGATGAGAGGCCCGTATCGAAAGCGAGGGGGCATGAAGCGGATTGTCGGGGTCGATCCGCGGTGCCAACAATCGATTAGTTCTCATGCGGCGCATGAGCGTCGTGCATGGCGGAGTCGGTTCTCGGCGCGGCGCCTGCCCGGTCGTCATGCAAGCCGGTTCGGCATTCCCGTCTTCGCACGCCGCATCGCGGAACCCTCGCGATCGAATCCGGGATTTGTCTAGTCATCCTTGCGAATGGATCGTCTGGCGTGCACCAAGTACGTGCCTGAATTCACCGCGACGACGCATGCCGGAGCCCTTAAATTAGGGGATTTCCCGCGTTTACCGGGTTTTTTTTGATCGCTGCTTGTCTCGCCGTTTTTCTTCTTGCATGCTTGTATAGACAAATTCCTGAGGCGGCTTGCTGCACCGAGGGGATGACGAACTTCAACGCAAGGAGAAAACTCGTGAACGGCAAGCGCATCAAGTGGGTACTCAAGACCATCGGCGTCATCGCGGCTGCAGCGGCAACGCTTGCCGCGCCGGTGCAGGCGAAGGAATGGAAGACGGTGACGGTCGCGCTCGAAGGCGGCTACGCACCGTGGAACCTCACGCTGCCGGGCGGCAAGCTGGGCGGTTTCGAACCGGAGCTGCTCGCCAACGTGTGCGAGCGGATCAAGGTGCAGTGCAACATGGTCGCGCAGGACTGGGACGGGATGATCCCCGGCCTGCAGGCCGGCAAGTTCGACATCCTGATGGATGCGATTTCCATCACGCCGGAGCGCGAGAAGATCCTGCTGTTCTCGCGTCCGTATGCGGCGACCCCCGCGACGTTCGCCGTCACCGATACCAAGATCCTGCCGAAGGCCGCGCCCGGCGCGCCGATCGTCAAGCTGACCGGTGACGCGAACGCGGACAAGCCCACCGTCGACACGCTGCGCAAGCAGCTGAAGGGCAAGACGATCGGTATCCAGTCGGGTACCGTCTATACGAAGTTCATCAACGACAGCTTCAAGGACATCGCATCGATCCGCGTGTACAAGACTTCGCCCGAGCGCGATCTCGACCTCGTCGCCGGGCGCATCGATGCGTCGTTCGACGACGTCACGTACTACGCGGCGAACAACGCGAAGAAGGACAACGCGTCGATCGTGCTCGCGGGGCCGAAGCTGGGCGGGCCGATCTGGGGGCCGGGCGAAGGCCTCGCGTTCCGCAAGCAGGATGCCGATCTGAAGACGAAGTTCGACACGGCGATCGGCGCGGCGCTCGCGGACGGCACGGTCAAGAAGCTGGCCGACAAGTGGTTCAAGACCGACGTCACGCCGTAAGCGCGCAATCGGCGGCCGCCGCGTAAGCGAATCGAACGACGCGCGGCGGCACGCATCCAGAAGAGTCACTCAACGCTTGCCGGGAGGCACGCATGGCCATCCTTGAAATGCTCGGCTTCGGAACCGAAGGCTGGGGCGGTGTGCTGCTGCTCGCCGCGCTGATGACGGTCGCGCTGACGCTCGCCGCGCTCGCGGTCGGCGCCGTGATCGGCGCGGCGATCGCGGCGGCGAAGCTGTCGCGCTACCGCAGCGCCCGCCTGCTCGGCGACTTGTATACGACGGTGTTTCGCGGCGTGCCCGAATTGCTCGTCATCTATCTGTTCTACTTCGGCGGCTCGACGCTCGTCACGACCGTCGGCCAGTGGTTCGGCGCGGAAGGCTTCATCGGCGTGCCGCCGTTCGTGATCGGTGCGCTCGCGGTCGGGATGATCTCGGGTGCCTACCAGGCCGAGGTGTATCGCGCGGCGGTGCTCGCGGTGTCGAAGGGCGAGCTCGAGGCCGCGCGCTCGATCGGCATGCCGGGCAGCATGGTGCTGCGCCGCATCCTGATTCCGCAGGTGCTGCGCTTCGCGCTGCCCGGTATCGGCAACGTGTGGCAACTGAGCCTGAAGGACTCGGCGCTGATCTCGGTCACCGGCCTCGCCGAGCTGCTGCGCACGAGCCAGATCGCGGCGAACTCGACGCACCAGTACTTCGTGTTCTTCGTCGCGGGCGGTGCGCTCTATCTGGTCATGACGGGCCTGTCGAACCGCGTGTTCAACCGGGCCGAAGCGATCGTCGGTCGCTCGTTCCGCCGCAATTTCGCGCGCAACTGACGGAGAGCACGCATGTCATTCGATTTCGATTTTCTCCTCGATACGCTGCGCCAGCTGCTCGCGGCGGTGCCGACCACGTTGGGTCTGTTCTTCGCGTCGCTGGTGCTCGGCGGCCTGCTGTCGCTCGTGATCGTCACGATGCGCGTGTCGCCGCGCTGGCTGCCGAACCGCTTCGCGCGTGCCTACATCCTCGTGTTTCGCGGCTCGCCGCTGCTGATCCAGATGTTCCTCGTGTATTACGGGCTCGGGCAGTTCGGCGTGATCCGCGAGAGCTTCGTGTGGCCGCTGCTGCGCGAGCCGTACGTGTGCGCGGTCCTGTCGCTCGCGCTGTGCACGGCGGGCTACACGGCCGAGATCCTGCGCGGCGGCTTGATGGCCGTGCCGGTCGGGCAGATCGAGGCCGGCTATTCGATCGGCCTGTCGGGCTTCGCGCTGCTGCGGCGCGTGATCGGCCCGATCGCGTTGCGCCAGTGCCTGCCCGCGTATTCGACCGAAGCCGTGCTGCTCGTCAAGTCGACCGCGCTGGCCAGCCTCGTCACGGTGTGGGAAGTGACGGGCGTCGCGCAGCAGATCATCCAGCAAACCTATCGGACGACCGAGGTGTTCGTCTGCGCGGCCATCATCTATCTGGGCCTGAACTTCATCGTCGTGCGCCTGCTCGGCGCGCTCGAATGGCGGCTCTCCGGGCACCTGCGTGCGCCGAAGCCGTCCGGTGCGCCCGCCGCGGCGACGCGCCATCCCCGGCGCGCCGCATCCTGAGCGCCCCCATCCATTCCAGGAGAATCCGATGAACACCGCTGCTTCCGTTGCGCTGTCGGTCAAGAACATCCACAAGTCGTTCGGCGATCATCATGTGCTGAAGGGCATCTCGCTCGACGCGCACGAGGGCGACGTCATCTCGATCCTCGGTGCGAGCGGATCGGGCAAGAGCACGTTCCTGCGCTGCCTCAACCTGCTCGAAACACCCGACGACGGCTCCGTCGCACTTGCCGGCGAGGAACTGAAGATGAAGCGCGCGCGCGACGGCAAGCTGCATCCGAGCGACCGGCGCCAGGTCGACCGGATCCGCTCCCAGCTCGGCATGGTCTTTCAGAACTTCAACCTGTGGTCCCACATGACGGTGCTCGACAATCTCGTCGAGGGACCGCTGCGCGTGCAGAAGCGCAGCCGCGCGGAAGCGGTCGAGGAAGCCGAGGCGCTGCTCGCGCGCGTCGGTCTCGCCGACAAGCGCGGCTACTATCCGGCCCACCTGTCGGGCGGCCAGCAGCAGCGCGTCGCGATCGCCCGCGCGCTCGCGATGCATCCGAAGGTGATGCTGTTCGACGAGCCGACGTCCGCGCTCGACCCGGAGCTGGTCGGCGAGGTGCTGCGCGTGATGCGCTCGCTCGCGGAGGAAGGGCGCACCATGCTGGTCGTCACCCATGAGATGGGCTTCGCGCGGCATGTATCGAATCGCGTGATGTTCCTGCACCAGGGCGAGGTCGATTCGGACGGGCCGCCCGACGCGCTGTTCGGCGGCGAGTGCTCGGAGCGCTTCCGGCAATTCGTGTCGAGCCACCACGACCGCACCACCAACTGAGGCTGCCATGACCGTATTCCGTGCGGCGCAGCCGCTCGACTGGCGACAGGTCGCGGCGGTGGCGGCCGGCGAGCCGCTGGCATTGGCCGACGACGCACGTGCGCGTGTCGTTGCCGCCCGTGAACTCGTCGACGAGATCGTCGCGCGCGGGATTCGCGCCTACGGCGTCAATACCGGCGTCGGCGCGCTGTGCGACGTGATCGTGTCGCCGGCACAGCAGAGCACGCTGTCGCGCAACATCCTGATGAGCCACGCGGTCGGTGTCGGCCTGCCGCTCGGCGCGGCCGAAACGCGCGCGATCATCGCGGCCGCGATCAACAACTTCGCGCACGGGCATTCGGGCGTGCATGCCGACGTCGTCGATCAGCTCGTCGCGCTGCTCGAGCACGATTGCCTGCCGGAGGTGCCCGCGCACGGCTCGGTCGGCTATCTGACCCACATGGCGCACGTCGCGCTCGTCTGCATCGGGCATGGCCATGCGCGCCATCGCGGCGAGCGCATTCGCGGCGACGAGGCGCTGCGCCGCATCGGCCGCACACCGCTCGTGCTCGGCGCGAAGGAAGGCCTGAGCCTGGTCAACGGCACGCCGTGCGTGACGGGGCTCGCGGCGCTCGCCCTCGCGCGTGCGGAACGGCTGCTCGACTGGGCCGACTGGATCGCGGCGACGAGCTTCGAGAATCTCGGCGGACAGCTCGCGGCGTTCGATCCGGCCTCGCTCGCGCTGCGGATCTCGGCGGGCATCGGGCACGTCGGCGCACGCTTGCGGACGATGCTTGCGGACAGCCCGATGCTGGCGGCGGCGAGCGGCCGGCATACGCAGGATCCGCTCAGCCTGCGCACGATTCCGCACGTGCATGGCGCGGCGCGCGACGTGTTCGCGGTGACGGCGGAAGTCGTCGATCGCGAGCTGGCCTCCGTCACCGACAATCCGATCGTCGCCGGTACGCGCGACGCGCCGGCCGTTCATTCGCAGGCGCATGCGGTCGGCGCGGGCATCGCGCTGGCGATGGACAGCCTCGCGGCCGCGATGGCGCAGGTGGCGGCCATCGCCGAGCGGCGGCTCGACCGCCTCGTCAATCCGCTCGTGAGCGGGCTGCCGGCGTTTCTCGCGGCGCCGGGCGGCACCTGTTCGGGCTTCATGATCGCGCAGTACACGGCGGTCGCGCTGGTCGCGCAGAACCAGCGGCTCGCGGCGCCGGCGAGCCTCGACGGCGGCATTACGTCGGGGCTGCAGGAAGATCACCTGTGTCATGCGACGCCGGCCGCGCTGAAGGCGCTCGACATCATCGAGAATGCGACGCGCGTGCTCGCGATCGAGCTGCTGGCCGCCGCGCAGGCATACGATCTGCAGGCGAACGGCGCGGGGCCCGCCCCGTCGACCGACGCGCTGTGGCGCTACGTGCGCGAACGCGTGCCGGCCTATCACGACGACCGGCCGCTTGCGGACGACATCGCGATCGCAACCGGCATCGTCGCGGGCGAACCGCCGCCGCTGCAGTAGCGTCGGATGGCGGCTGGCGGATCATCCATCATTCACTCGGTCGAGGGCGCATGAACGAAACGGAACGACACCCTTCCGCACGACCGGCGAGGGCATTGGGCGATGCGGTGCCGGCGCGCGCGCTGCCGGCGTATCAACAGATCAAGCGCTACGTCGTCGAGCGGATCGCGAAGGGCGACTGGAAGCCCGGTGGCGCCATTCCGACCGAGGCCGAGCTGGTCAAGGAATTCGGCGTGGCGCGGATGACGGTATCGCGCGCGCTGCGTGAACTGACGGCCGAGCGCGTGCTGACGCGCATCCAGGGGGCCGGCACGTTCGTCGAGCGCCGGCATTACGAATCGACGGTGCTGGAAATCCGCAACATCGCGGACGAGATCGCCGAACGCGGGCATCGGCACAGCGCGCGCGTGTTGCTGATCGAGCGCAGCGTCGACCCGGAAGCGATCGAGGCGCTCGGGCTTCGCGTCGGGCCCGTGTTTCATTCACGCATCGTGCATTACGAGGAAGACGAGCCGATCCAGTTCGAGGATCGCTACGTCAATCCGGCCTTGTTTCCCGCCTATCTGGAGCAGGATTTCACGGTCGAGACGCCGAACCACTACATGGTGCGGCTGGCGCCGATCCAGCGCGCGGAGTTCCGGATCTATGCGGAGAAGCCCAATGCGCAGGTGCGCCGGCATCTCGTGATGGAAATCGGCGAACCGTGTCTGGTGTTGAGGCGCCGCACGTGGGTCGGCGAGCACGTCGCCACGTCCGTCAGGCTGTGGCATCCGGCGTCGCGGTTTCATCTGGCGGGGAAGATGTAGGGACGGCGTCGAGTCACCGGTTCTCGCCGCTTCTCGCCGGGCGGATGCTTCAGTACGCGGACCTGGTTCGAGGCCAGGCCCGCGTACTGCGGCTTTCGTCGGTAATACGTCAGTCCGGATACCCGCGGTGGCCGAGCCGGATCGGCCACCGGCATACCCGGCTCGACCTGCACGCGGGCCCGCTACGCTCAGTGCAGTTCGCTGACGCGCGGATCGATATACGCGTCGACGTCCTGCGACTGCTTGTACACGGCGTTACGCACGTTGAACGCATTCGCGTTGCGCGTCGAGCCATAGATCGAGTCGAGCCCGTCGCCCTTGCGGAACGCACGCTTCGCGGCAGCCGCGTCGAGCAGGTGCGTGCCCTTCAGCAACGGCAGGTACTGCTCCGGCGCGAGCCCGACGCGCGCGGACATGATCCTGACCGCGTCGGCCTGCGTCTTCGGGTCGTTGATGTAGGCGACGCAGCGATACCAGACCTTCACCACCTTCGCCCAGTCGGCCCGGCGCGCGGCGAGGCTCGCCGGCGCGACCGTGATCGCATCGTAGATCAGCCCCGGCGCATCCGCCGACGTGAAGATCGCCCGTGCACCCGGAGCGCGCTTCAACGCCTCGCCCGCGTTCGGCTGCCATGCGGCCACCGCGGCGATGTCGGCCGACGAACCGAGCACCTGCGGCAGTTCGTTGGTTTTCGCATTCACGAGCGTGACGTCGCCGTCCTTGAGCCCGTGCTTCTGCAGTGCGGTTTCGAGCAGCAGGTGATCGACCAGGCCGAGCTCGACGCCGACCTTCTTGCCCTTCAGCGCCTCGACGGTGCGCAGCGGCGGCTTCGCGACGATCATGTCGTTGCCGGCCGAATAGTCGGTCAGCAGGATCATCACGTTCTTCGCGCCGGATGCGCCGGTGACGAGCGCATCGCCGTTGGTCGCCGCGACCGCGTCGAGCTTGCCTGCGGAAAACGCGTCGAGCGATGCCGAATAATCGAACCATTCGAAATCGACGTCGACGCCGGCTTCCTTGAACCAGCCCTTGTCGAGCGCGACCTGGAACGCGACCCAGCCCGGCCAGTCGCTGTAGCCGATCTTCAGTGGGGCTGCCGCGTGCACGGCGGGCGCCGTCACCAGCGCGGCCGCCGTGACGGCGGCCCCCCATGCGTGACGGATGGAACGGAGGGACGGCAGGCGGCGGAACGCCAGGGCGGGACGGGTCATCGTTGTTCTCCAGGAGACCGGGATCGGGATCGTCGATTCGGACCGTGCCTGTGCACGGTCCGGCCGCGTGGCCGGTTCCTGCGGATGCGGAACGAATGAAGCGGCCACGGAGAGGCGCGACGGCCGTTGCCATCGCCAATCTCCCGGGCTTTTGTCCCGCCGTGTAGCGCGCCTGCATCCGGTCTCGCGATCGGACGAACCCGCGCCGGGCTGCTCTCGGACCAGACGTTCGATGAACCGGAACCCTAGCACCCCTAAGATGCGACTCCGCCGCACCTCTCGGCGTCATGCCGAGCGAGAAGCGTGCCAATGGCGGGCGGCAACGCGATTCAACGGCCGCGTGCGGCGCGCTGAAGTTCGATGAAGCGGGCGGAGAACAGCGCGCTCAGTGCGCGCCGGAGCAGGTCGAGCTGGTTCATGAAGGGTGGCGTATCGAGTGACGGCGCATCCGTTCAGCAATGCCCATGCCATCGCGGATCGTGCGGTGCGCGTGCGCGCGATGCGCACAGCGCCGGTGCGCGATCGCGTGCGCATGGTGCGTCGCATGCCCGCTGCGAGGGCAAACGTCTGCCGCCGGCGCGTGCATGCCGCGCGTTTTCGCGGCGCCGTGCCGCGTCGTGCGGTCCTCGCGCGGCAGCTGGCACGCAACTCGCTTCATCGACGCTCGAGAGGTGCGAAGCAATTTGCATCATCTTCAGGATCGCTAGGGTTCCGGTCGTGCGGCGTTCGCGCCGCGCGATGACTGGTCCGAGAGCAATCCGGTCTTGCCTTCGCCTCGATTCGAGGAAACGGCGAGGCTCCACGGAGGGATAAAAGCCCGGGAGGTCGCGATGTCGTTCGGTCGCCCTCTCACGCCTTTTGTCCAACCGACCACGGAGCCGCCATGTCGCCGAGCCCCCAAGCCGTCCCCGTCCTTGTCCCGCCGCCACACGTCGTGTGGGACACGCTGATTCCCGCAGGAACCCACTGGTCCGGCATCCTGCGCCGCGGCCTCGCGCTGCGCATCGTCGATGTCGACGGCGGCGCGAACCTGTCCGCCGTCTTTCATCGCCAGGAAGACCCGCTCGAACGCTACAACATGGCCGATACGCTGAAGGCGCAGCACACCGCGCATCTCACGCGCGGCCACGTGCTGTACACCGACATGGGGCGCGTGATCGCGTCGATCACGGCCGACACGCTCGGCTGGCACGACCCGCTCGGCGGCGTCGGCGATGCGCGGTTGTTCGCGCACAAGTACGGCACGACGTCGTACCAGGCCGATCGCAACGCGATGATCCGCAACGGCCGCGACAGCCTCGTGCTCGAGCTCGCGAAATACGGGCTGTCGGCGCGCGACCTCGCCGCGAACGTCAATTTCTTCAGCAAGCTCGACACGCGCGACGACGGCGCGCTCGATTTCGTCGCCGGGCATTCGCCGGCCGGCAGCGTGCTCGACCTGCGCTTCGAGATGAACACGCTCGCGGCGTTCTCGACCGCGCCGCATCCGCTCGATCCGCGTGCGGATTATGCACCGAAGCCCGTCAAGCTGATCGCGTACCGTGCGTACCCTGCGGACGGCGCCGCGCCCGAGGACGACCCGTGCCGGCGCGCGTGCGCGGAGAACACGCGCGGCTTCGCCAACACCGACCGCCTGTTCGCGTAAGGAGCCGAGCCATGCCGATCATCGAAAGCCGTCTCGACCCGCGCGACGCGATCCACGACACCACGCTGAACGCGGGCGAACCGTGGCTGCACGACCTGAAGCGCGGGCAAGTCTTCCGCATCCTCGACCTGGAGGGCAACCAGGCCGTCGACACGTTGTTCTACCGGTCCGACGACACCGAGGAGCGCTACAGCGCGCAGGACACGATTCGCGCGCAGCGCAACCTGTACCTGAGCGCGGGCAGCGTGCTGCTGTCGAGCCGGGGCAACCCGATGGTGACGATCGTCGCCGATACCTGCGGCCGCCACGACACGCTCGGTGGCGCGTGCGCGGCCGAGAGCAACACCGTGCGCTATGCGCTCGACAAGCGCTACATGCACAACTGCCGCGACAGCTTCCTCAACGCGATCGCGCACTGCACGTGCGGCGCGGGCGCGCGGCTCGGCAAGCGCGACCTCGTCGGCAACGTCAACTTCTTCATGAACGTGCCCGTCACGTCGCTCGGCGGGCTCACGTTCGAGGACGGCATTTCCGCGCCCGGCAAGTACGTCGAGATGCGTGCGGAGATGGACGTCACGGTGCTGATCTCGAACTGCCCGCAACTCAACAATCCGTGCAACGGCTACAACCCGACGCCCGTGCGCCTCACGGTTTGGGAGGCGGAATGAACGACCCCCACGCTCACTATTGTTCGCTGCCCCCCGAGGGGGCGGTTGCCCCCCTTGGGGCGGCCCGGCGGGAGGCTGAATGAACGACCCCCACGCTCACTATTGTTCGCTGCCCCCCAAGGGGGCGGTTGCCTCCCTTGGGGCGGCCCGGCGGGAGGCTGAATGAACGACCCCCACGCTCACTATTGTTCGCTGCCCCCCGAGGGGGCGG
>NZ_QTQF01000069.1:0-21471 GCF_003854235.1 Burkholderia sp. Bp8998 | reverse complement strand
GCGTGCCAGGGACGCGACGTCCGTCGGCGTCAGGGCCTGGGGCTTTCCCTTTGACACACGACGGCCGGCTTTTGCCGTGGCTGTGATTTCAGGGGATGTGGAATCGTTCCGATCAGAAATTGCCAATACATGCTCCTCGACAGATGAGCCGACGATCGTCGCGAGCGTGACGCCAGAACGGGTTGCCTGCCGGGATGCGAACGGAATCGTGTACGCACAGATAGTCGAGGGCGGGATGCCTCGTGCGAAATCCGTATGCGCAGCTTGTGGGGGACGTGAATGGTATCGGAATGTATTGTGCGGTGCAACACATGTGCTCGGCAGCGAATGCCGGGCTCAATGCTTTTGCGCAATAGCACTGTCTGGTTGCGCGATACTGCCAATTGGCCACACATAATTTTTTGGCAGGCCACGGCGACAGACGGATCGGCCTTTCAATTGCGCTGTGCAAAGGTGCAATTTATCTTACAAAGGTTAACTGACCCATCAAAGCGTTTTCATGTTTGATTTTCTTCTGGCACTGCCCCCGATCGCGAACTAACATAACTAATCTGGTCTTGGGGCAAGCGAAATCCGCCATACCAGAAGACAGAATGGAATAACTTACCCACGCCGGTGTGCCTCCGGCGCGAATGCGGTCATTCCTATCTCCCAGCAACGTTGCTCCCGATAACCTGTGAGACAGCCATGCTGAGTCCCCATGAATTTGCCACGTTGATGCTGGTCAAGTCTGCGCCTGACCAGATCGATCTCGGCCGAGAAGAGCTTGACACGCTACTGGAACAGCAACTGGTCGCGCTGGAACAGCTCGCCTCCGGACAACAGCGTCCGCATCTCACTCGCGACGGCGATGCCGTGCTGCAGGCCGTCGCGCGGATACGCTGAACCGAATTCAACCAGATAGTCCACGCGTCGTCCGCAGGTGATGGCGCTGCCACGTGTGGGGTAGCGCTGGTTCGCCGCCGCCGTGCCGCCATATGTCGCGTGCCCCATGTCAGCGGGACAACGTCCGTGCCGGCCAATCCCTACAGGAGTTCCATCATGCAAACGCAGGATCAGCTTGC
Source organism: Burkholderia sp. Bp8998 (assembly GCF_003854235.1). Lineage (NCBI taxonomy): Bacteria > Pseudomonadati > Pseudomonadota > Betaproteobacteria > Burkholderiales > Burkholderiaceae > Burkholderia > Burkholderia sp. Bp8998. The sequence continues at coordinate 20,407 of NZ_QTQF01000069.1, read as the reverse complement.
TGCGACCCAGAAGGCCTATGTCGACATGCTATTCGGCCTGACCAACGCGGTCGTCGCAAGCGTCGAGAAGCTCGCCCAGCTGAACACACAGGCGATCCGGTCTGTGTTGACCAATACGCTCAATCAGTCCCAGAAGTTCCTCTCTGTGAAGGAGCCGCGCGAATGGCTGGCACTGCAGGACGGCCTTATCGCCAACAACGCGGAAAAGGTGCAGACCTACCACCGTCAGTTGTTCGACATCATGACGGCGATCCAGACTGAGTTTGCGCAGGTCGGGCTGGCTCAATGGGAGGCGTACGCGAACCAGACTCAGGCGCTGATGGCAAACCTCAGGCAAAGCGCGCCCGGAGGTTCCGAGACCACCTTCGCCGCATTGGATTCCGCGATCACCGCCGCCAACGCACTGTACGAGACGCTGCAGCGAAGCGCTGAACAGGCGGCCGAGATCACCCGAGGCAACCTCGACATGGCCGTGGTAGCGGCCTCGAAATCCGTCAAGCGCACCGTCGTGCCGGCGGCACCGGCCACAAAACGATAAGCCTGACGCCCAAGCTGAGCGGGAAAACCGAGCCGTCTTTCGGCGGTAATTTTCCGGTATTCGACAGTGAGACGGTGTGTCAACGAGAACCGGGCGACGCGCCAGTTGGGCACCGTGTAAAGGCTGGCATCCGGCACGGACGTCGGCGCCACACTGCGCATCGCGGCAACGTTCGGCATCCGGATGACCGGCCGGGTGGCTCAATACCGCGTTGAAGGAAATGACGATGGACGAAAGCCGGGTAAGCGTGGTGATGGGTTTGGCGGTGCTGCTGATCGCGTTCATTTCCGTGGTTAGCCATTATCGACGGGAGCAGCGGCGCGCCCAGATGCTGCGGCTGCTGGATCGGGCGCACCGCGGGCAATCGCCGCGGGGTTGACGAGACGTCCGCGGGTGTGACCCGTCAGTCGATGTCGGATTGGGAGTCGCGCCGATCCTTGTCCCGTTTGATGGCGGCCGTTGCGGACCAGCGCGAACTGCATGTTCACGCTGGTCCGCACTATGAATAGGTTCGGTGAACAGTTGAACGCCTACGACCATGCCACACAAAAATTAACGGCCATATCTGCAGTCACGGAGTGATGAGTACCACTAAATCGACAACCAGGGACAGACATCATGACGAAACGCATTGCGGTGGTAACAGGCGGCATGGGCGGATTGGGCGAAGCCATCAGCACGAAGCTGCATGACGCGGGTTACGACGTCGCCGTTACCCACTCACCGTCCAATACCGGCGTGAAGGATTGGTTAGCTGGCATGCAAGCGCACGGGCGCCACTTCCGCGCGTATGCGGTCGATGTGGCCGACTACGACTCGTGCCAGCAGTGTGCGGCGGAAATCCAGCAGGCGGTGGGTCCGATCGACATCCTGGTGAACAACGCCGGCATCACGCGCGACCTGACACTCAGGAAACTCGACAAGGTCAATTGGGACGCGGTGATCCGCACCAACCTGGATTCGATCTTCAACATGACCAAGCCGGTGTGCGAAGGGATGGTCGAACGTGGATGGGGGCGGATTATCAACATCTCGTCGGTCAATGGTTCGAAGGGCTCGGTCGGCCAGACCAACTATGCCGCCGCCAAGGCAGGCATGCATGGCTTCACCAAGGCGCTCGCGCTCGAAGTGGCCCGCAAAGGCGTGACGGTTAACACCATTTCGCCAGGCTATCTCGCGACGAAGATGGTCACGGCGATCCCGCAGGACATCCTCGACAACAAGATCCTGCCGCAGATTCCGGTTGGTCGTCTCGGCAGGCCTGACGAGGTCGCGGCACTGGTTGTATACCTGTGCTCGGACGATGCGGGCTTTGTGACTGGCTCGAACATCGCGATCAACGGTGGCCAGCACATGCATTGAATGGCGCCCAGTCACGCGTGAACGCCTCGCGTCCGGTCGATACCGAGCCTGACCGGACGTCATCCTTGATTGACCAGAGAGAATCCGAGCAGGACGAGCGTTAGAAATCGAGGCGCGCCCTCCAGGCCGCGACCGCTAGCAGATGATTGTCGGAATCCCCCCCAGAATCGCTGTTGCAAAAGGCATCGGGGCCCATACGTGTACGAAAAGAACTAATACCTTCCCTAGTCGCCCAGGACATAACGCTGAGTGTCCGTCGAGATTTCTTGACTACCCCGCGACGACGCAGTTGCGCCCCTGATGCTTGGCTCGATAGTAAGCGCTCAGTAGACGACGTGGCTTGCGCGAAGCGACCGCCTGTGCGTCACGTTAAGGCGGCAATGCGCCACGGCAACAGCGCCTCGTAATCATCAGCAGTGTTTGCGAGCGGCAGAGATCTGAACAGCGCGACGAGGTAGCCGTATGGTTCGACGTTGTTCGCCTTGCACGTTTCGATCAGCGAATACAGGTTAGCTGCAGCATTCGCTCCGGCAACCGTGTCGTAGAAGAGCCAGTTTTTTCGCCCCACGGTAAACGGCCGGATCGCGTTCTCGCAAGCGTTGTTCGAGATCGGCCAGGCACCGTTCTCGACGTAGCGTGTCAGCTTCGGCCACTGACCCTGCAGGTAGTGCAGCGCTTTGCCAAAGGCGCTTTGCGGCAACACCGCATGCAACTGACGCAGAAGCAGTTCCTCGATTTGCCCGAGGATCGCACGACTCTCGCGTTGCCTGACGAGCAACCGACTCTCTGGCTTCATGTCTTCACAGCGCGATTCGACCGCAAACAACTGCCCGATCAGTCGAATGAATTCGCTGACGGGATGGTCGCGACCACGCTGCGCTTTCGGCAGATTCTCTTCCGCCTCGATCATGTAACGACGCGCATGCGCCCAACAGCCAAGATGCGCCAGTTGGTTAGTGTCGGCGACGTCGTTGTACGGCTCATAGCCGTCAGTCATCAACGCCGCGCCGGGCTTGATGCCAGCATAGAGCGCCGCGGCTTGCGCCGCGCTGCGCGTCGGGCTGTAACTGAACAATCGAACCGGCGGACCAGTGCCGCTCATCTGTACCCACATGTAGCTCTTGCGCTGCGCCGCGCGCCCGGGCTCCTTCAGCACCTGCACCGTCGTTTCGTCGCCGTAGACGATATCGGACTCGAGCAGGTGGTCGCGCATCAAATTGATCAGCGGCTGCACTGACGTACCGACACGCACCACGCTGGCTGCCAGCGTGCCACGCGAGAGATCGCCTCCGAAACGGTGCAGCAACGCGGCGATGCGATATAGCGGAAGCGCATCGGCGAACTTGCTCACGACCACCCACGCAAGCGCGGACTCAGTGAGTAAGCCTTTGGGGATGATGCGCGCCGGCGCCGGTGTCACCCTGATGCCGAGGTCGCAGCAAGGACACGCGTATTTGATTCGCTGGTGCTGAATGACACGTACCTGCTGAGGCACGATATCGAGCTGCTCACTGATCTCGGCGCCGATCTCGACAAGCGCATGCCCGTCGTGTGCGCAAATGCGTTCCGATTCCGGCAGTTCATGACGGACGATCTCTCGAGGGAGCATCGGATCCAGCGGCTTGCGCCCACGCTTCTTGCGCTCGTGGGCGCCAACCTCGATGCTTTGTTCTGTCTCCGTCTCTTGCGCCGGCTCACATCCCGTTGCGGCTGCCTCTGCTTCGTTCAGGAAGAGGTCGCGTTGCTCGGTACCACGCGCTTCGCTCCTGGCGGCAAATAGCTGCCGCTGATAGGCCTTGAGCTTCTCGCGCAGCAGGTCACGCTCGATCGTCACCACACGCAGTTCGCTCTTCATGGCAGCGAGTTCTGCGCGCAGCGCTTGCAGTTCGTCGGTGGGGGATGAGGATGGTGGCGGCATCGCCAGATTAGACCAGCGATGCTGGTTCGCGTTTCAGGTCACGCGCTGATAATAGCGTGTCGGATGCGCCCGCATCGCTTCGATGTCGATGCCGTCGAGCAGCCAGTGCAGTTGTTCCGTTCGCAACTTGAGCACCGCTTCTTTGCGCGGCCAGACGAATCGATCTTGCTCGAGCCGCTTCATGAGAAGCCAGAAGCCGTTACGGTCCCACAGCAGCATCTTGATCCGATCGCGACGCTGATTGCTGAACACATATACTGCCTGCGCGAATGGATCGAGCTTCATCGATTGCTCCACGATGGCCGCAAGACCGTTGATGCTTTTACGGAAATCGACGGCGTCGCGATGCACGTAGACCTTCAACTCATCGTCTAGCCGGAACATCGCACCGTCCCAACGTTTCGATCATTGCTGATAGCAGCGACGCGTCGTTGCTGCCGCATTCGAGCTTAAGCGTGATGCCGTTCGGCATCTGGACCGTCAATGTCGATGAGGCCGTGCGATCCGCTGGCGCACTAGCCGTCGTCTTCGGCGAAGAAGATATCGCAAGTGTGCGCTCGATCTCGACGAGCGCCTGTTCGCTGCTGACTCTGACGACCGGCACGAATGCCGGCTCTGCTGGTGACGGCAGCGTTGAAGCCTCAGCCAGCCGTTGCTGGTGCAGCTTGATCCATTTGCGTAGAAGGTTCGCATTGACTCCGTGTCTGAGTGCGAGCCCCGCCACTGACGCCCCCGACTCAAGGCACGCCTCGACCAGCCGCTGTTTGGTTCGCCGATCGAAACGGCGCTTGCCGTCTTTGCCTACGGTGACGACCTTCAGGCACGACGCTTCTGAGTGTTGCTCTGTCATTAAGGTGTCCACTGAAATCAGTGGACATAGCCTGCACGGTCAGATCGACGAATACTAGACGTCGATTTCTGCGCGCTTACGCTCGATACAGACGTTCATCCGCCGCCCGCAGTACCGCGTCGATCGTTTCGCCGTCTCGACCGAATTGCGATACACCGACGCTGACGGTGACCTCGATCGGTGTCCCCACGGCTCCGAACAGCGTGCCGGCAATCGCCGCCCGCAAGCGCTCACCGATCGACTGCGCGGTGTCGAGAGGGGCCTGTGGCAGCAGCACCATGAATTCTTCGCCACCCACGCGGGCAACGCGATCGTAAGGATGGATTGCGTCGAGGCATTCCTTGACGAAGCGCTGGAGGACCAGATCGCCTGTCTGGTGTCCGTAGCTGTCGTTGATCACCTTGAAGTGATCGAGATCGAGCGCGAGCAGCGAAAATGGTGCGCCATTGAGCTTCGCGCGCGCAATTTCGGCTTCGACGCTTTCGATGAACTGCCGGCGGTTAGCCGCCCCGGTGAGCGCGTCCGTGGTGGCCATATACTCGAGCTGCTCGTTGGTCCGCTGTAACTCCTGCAGCGCGCGTTCGGTGCGGCCCATTGCGCCCCGCAGCCTCGCGAACAACTCTTCCTGGCTATAGATTTTCGAGAACGAGCGCGTGGTGTGGAATGCCTGCACGACGCCGTAACTGAGCAGGAAAAAGCCTCCCGCAAATATCACATGGGCGAGCCACCACATGTGATTCCAGGGCCGACCGAGAATGAACGCAAGCGACGAGAGCGCGAACGACGCAACCGAAATGCCATAGATCGTCATCAGTGGAGAACGGATGCGACGCGTGATCAGGCCGATGACGTTGATCGTCGAAAAGACCAGCGCCCCGCCCTCCATCGATAAGCGGATCCAAAGCGCGCCAGCCACCGGTGAGTAGGCGATCCATGCGACTGCCACGTCAATCAACACGAACAGCCCGATCCAAGCCGCCCACACGCGGCGGTCAGTGCGAATCGTCTCACTGTCAGCCGCGCGACGGTATGAGAGCTGACCGACAAAGACCAGGATCGACATGACCAGACGTGAGGCCGGGCCATACAACAGGAACAGCCAGATGTTGTGATGCGCCATACCGGTGAACGCCCCGTGTAGCGCGTAGATCAACGAGAAACCCAGAAAACCGAGCGTCAGCCAACGAAGCAGTGGTTCTCCCGACTAGCGATAGCATCGCCAGCACACATACGTCACGAAGACGCCTTCGAGTGTGGCGGCCGCGATCGCCAATTCGTGAAAGGCGTGGCTCTCGAATTTTAGCGACGGATCCTGGAAAAAATATAGGTAGGCAATCAAATACGCGGGCAAGAGTGCGAAGCCACCCAACAACAACCTTGCATACGTTTTGGTAACAAATCCTATCGCAGCGGGCGTTTCTTTGGCGGTAGCGCTGGCAGTCATCGTCTCCCCCGGGCATTTCGTAGGATGAAATCGGATTATGAAGTTCTGCTACGGAAATTCGTGTTTTATGTGGGTTTATGCAACATCTTTCAAAATTTCGCAAGTGATGGAGTCAGTTACGTTCGCATCGACTCGAAAGATGCCATGAGCAATCCATAAAGCCGCAGGACAGCCCATTGTCGGCGACGGCGACTTGGCTTCGGCACCGAGAATCTGCGGCGCATGCCCGACTACCTGTTTTTCGACGGGCCGCTATGAGTCGAAGGCCTTCCCAACGTCCGGGCCTCCGCCCTTTGAGCAAGGACATGCTGCTGCCACTCCCGCTTGCACGGACCCGCGTCCTTGTCGCTCGAACATCATCTCGCGCTGGCCACCACGGCGGCAGGACATGGCAATGCCGATTCGATGATTTGCTTGCTGAAGGCTGTCTACACGGCGTTCTATCTGCGTCACGATATGGCCGAACGTGCCGACGACCTTCCGTTCCAGCATGCCGAAGCTGCGCTAGAGCGATGCATCGCCCATACCGAGCGCGGTGAGACCTGGATCATGCTCGACCGGGACAAGGCCGCGATCGAGCGCTTTCTCGTGCTCCACGACGAACAACTTGCGACCGTACCGACGCACCGCTACCTAACCGCGATCGAAAAACTAAACTGCTTTGCCCTCGATAGGCTGAACTCACCTATTTCGCCGTTGCCGGTGACCGAACGCGCGGTCGACGAATCCGCGCAACTGGCGCGTCGCCGGCCGCGATCGCGATACGTGCGCCACGACACCGCTCAGCTCGCCAGCAAGGTCCGGAGCGACGCAATTGTACGGGGCCGCGAGTACCAGAAACCCCGTGCTTCGTCGCATCCAAGTTCGCGCAATCGGTTGGCCTGCTCAACCGTTTCGACGCCTTCGGCCGTTACGCGCATGTGCAGCGCATGCGCCATCACGATGATGGCATTGACGAGCTCTGCACTTCCAGCGTCACCAGGCAGCGGCGTCACGAATGTACGATCGATCTTGACCCGGTTGATCGGGAAGCGAGTCAGATAGGACAGGCTCGAATACCCGGTCCCAAAATCGTCGACCGCAACCTCGACGCCGAGTTCACGGATCGCACGAATCGTCTGCAGCACGCCCTCCGTATCGGCAAACAGCACGCCTTCGGTGATCTCGATTTCGAGGCACTCAGGAAGGAGCCCGCTACGGTCCAGTGCATCCCGGATGATCTCCAGCAGATTGCCGCGCTTGAACTGCTGCGGCGACACGTTCACGCACACGCGCGGCAGGTGCCTAACGACGTGGCGCAGCTTGCCGAATTCCTGGCACGCCGTGTGGATCACCCACTCGCCGATCTGGTCGATCATCCCGCTCTGTTCCGCGATCGGAATGAATTCCGCGGGGCTGATCTCGCCGTGAGTCGGATGCTTCCAGCGCATCAGCGCCTCGACCTGCGCGATTTCGCCGGTCGCGAGCGTCACCTGGGGCTGGTACGCAAGCCAGCACTGCTGCCGCTCGAGCGCGCGGGCAAGCATCGCTTCGAGTTCGAAGCGCCGCGCCGCGCGGACTTCGAGCCCACTCGAGAAATGCAAGACACCGTTCGCACCGGCGTCACGCGCGGACGATAGTGCAACTTCAGCACGACGCATCAGCGTTTCGGAGTCTTCGCCGTTGTCGGGATACGTCGCGATGCCCGCGTGGGCAGCAATGCGCAGATGGGCGCCGACGAACTCGACCGGCTCGCGCGCATGCGCGACAATTTCGCCGCCCAAATCCACCGACGCTTCATTACTAAAGAGCGCGAACTTGCCCTCACCGACGCACGCAAACGCCTGGGCGCGCGGGACGCGCTGCCGCAAGCGTTCACCGATCACCTGCGTGACGATCTCGACCCCCGGCTGCCCGAGCACATTGCGGATCGATTCGAGCCCGGACAGCGCAACCATCACCACACTGAAGCGGTCACGAACGCTGCGTGCCCGCGCGATGCGCAGGTCCAGCCGCTCGGCAAACAGCCGGCGGTTGGGCAAATTCATCGCGCCGTCGTAATTCAATGTGTACCAGCGCTCGCCATCCAAATGGCTGCCGTCCGCGCACGCGATCAGAACGCCGACATATTCTTCGACTGCACACGCGTCGTGCGTGGAATCGGTATCCGGGGGCGGCCTGTCGTCGAGTTGCGATACATCGACCTGCACGGGACGCCAATCGCCCGGGCCTCGATGCACGCGCCAGCGCCCGCCATTCAGTTCGGTCACGCTCGCGGTGCACAGCGCGCCGCCCGATGAGGCCAATAGCGCCTGAATGGTCGAGCGGCCGACCAGCATCGCAGCCGGATAACCGGTCAGGGCTTCGAACGCGCGATTGACCCAGCTCAGCATCCCGTCGGCGGTGCAGAGAAACATCGGATTCGGGACCTGCCACGCCGCACGCTCGACACTCAGAAGCGCCAGTGCATCAGACGAACGCGAACCGCCGACCGCGTCGCCAGTCAGCGGCCACGCGTCAAACGATCTTCCTGGGAACGTGTTTTTCTTCATCGGATCCGGCTTCGGTCATCGCGAGGCGGCGACCAGAAAATGCAACTCGGCAATGTCCGGCGCTCGGGGGCTGGTACCGCAGATGGTACTGTAAATGACGGATGCGCCACATGTTCGCGACCAAAATAACGCGACCACATTGGGTTGACGAAAGGGCATGACGCTGCGCTGCCGTTGTCACATGCGTGTCGCAAATCGCGCGGACGGTTCGGTATGGGCATGGGTTCGGCTCACCAGTCCCGCCGCCTGACGGTGGCTCTGACGTTGATTCGATCGAATCTCGGGCTGCGTACCTTGCTGGATGACGCGACGACTGCGAGGGGACCACTTCATCCATCGGCAACATCGACGGCATCGACACGAGGCTGTTGAAGCGATTGGCGTACGCGCCCGTAAAAGCTCACCGTTGACGCGCACATTCACCATAATAGAATCCGCGCTCCGTTTTTGCGAGCTGCCTGGCTGGATAACGACGTTTAGCGATAGGGATGCGTGAAAGTTCGTCGCCGTGCCGATCGACGGATCGATGCAGACGTCGAGCCGTCGGCTAAAATGCATGCGCCATTGCCTTCGCTCGCCTTCACCGAAAATTCGCCCATGAGCAAGTCATCACGTGTCCGTCACCGTTGCGTGTGATCACAACAAGTCAGCCTTGTCGAAAGTGCAAAAGGCGTGCAACTCGCTGATCAACAGATCGAGAAACAAAGCAAGCGGCTTCGTGCCTGGGAATTGGTTACGCCGGTGTTCCAGCATCTGTACGTCAACGAGCTCCCGATTCGACTCCGGACCGCACCTACACCTCGGTCTCAGTGCCAGAGCAAGGCCCCGGCAGCGCCGACCAGAAAGACATCGTCCAGCACACATTCCGGATGCTGCCGAGCATCGACCATCTGGGCGATGCCGATGTGGCAAACGCGCCGCGCGCCAATCCATTCAACTCGAGAGTTAGCTGTGGCCGCGTCCCGCTTACACTTGCTCACACCTGCGATGATCGCGCGCCGCTATGATCCGCTCGCCATTCAGCGGCTGCGTCCAAGTGCCGCGCATACCTGCAAGGATCAGCCAGAATGAAACGCATCTTTGTTGCGGCCGCATTGGTCGCCTCCGCCTCGGCGTTTGCCGGCGACGTGGGCGTGTCGATCGGCGTCGGTCAACCCGGTTTCCATGGCCGGATCGATATCGGCAACGCACCGCCGCCTCAACTCATTTATACGCAGCCAGTCGTCGTCGAACCGGTACCCGCCAACGCGACACCGGTGTATCTGTACGTCCCGCCCTACGAGGCGAAAAACTGGCACCGGTATTGCCACAAGTACGCCGCATGCGCGGCGCCGGTCTATTTCGTTCAGCAAGAGTGGTATGAGAACGTCTATGCACCGCGCGTCCGCCACGCCGCTCAGCCCATGGCACAAGTGTTCTATGCGCACGACATACATGGCGACGTCGTGCGCGCCAACGTCATTCGTGCGCACGACGTCCACGCGGAAAGCGTGCATGCCCGAGTCGTTTACCGGGCGAGGGGCGATGACAGCAAAGGAGGCGAAGACGTCGATGCACCTGCCGTGTCCGCGAGCGAAATCGTCGCGCACGACATTCATGCTCGAGTCGTCGAAGCCGATACGCTGTACGTCCACGACCTTCATACAGGCCGTTAGGCGTACCTGACCCAATTGAAAGCGCCCGCGGATTTCGATGGACGACTAACAGCAGATCGCAAGCACGGTTGAGTGCTTCGCTGCCCCGAGACAGGAGATGTCGCATGCCAACACCGATGTGGCTTTGCGGTCATCGTCCGTGGACCATCGTGCCGGAGCTGATTCAAGAGGTGCCATCAGTTGCGTACGTGACGGCCGGGCAGTGCAGCGGATGTTGACGCGCACCGGTCAGACAGACTGCTCCGTCGAAGCGCGACGGCCTCGGCGCGATCGCTTACCACTCCACGGGCTGCCAGCCGTCGCGGCGCAGGCGACCGCGCGACGCCAGTCGATTTTCTCGTACGCGCGATCGTGCCCTGCGAGGCTCGGCCACACCCGCTCCCAGACGCCGTTCTCATGCCAGTCGCGCAATCGGCGCCAACACGTCATGCCGCTGCCGAAACCGAACTCCTGAGGCAAATCTTCCCAAGGAATGCCTGTCCTCAAAACGAACAGGATGCCATTCAATGCAGCTCGATCGTCGAGGCGTGGGCGCCCTCCTCTTGGAGAAATCGTCACAACCGGCAACATTGGCGCAAGCGCCCGCCATAGGTCGTCCGTCACGGCGCCGACTACCACCCCGCTCCGCCGGCGCCGGTGCCCGGTCGCCGATATGTCTTGTCCACGACGCTCACACAAACTTGATTCGGACTGCGACATGTTGTCAATCAGCATCCGCATCGCTTAGCCATACGATCGGTGCAGACATGTCGTACGTGCCATCCAAGCGGTTCCTGTCGGCCGGCCCCAACCGGGGCCACGCTCCTGATCGGTCGTCGATGATTGAGAAACCGCTTGCGAAGCCATGCCCGGCGTGAGCGCGCATGCAGGAGCGCCGGCCCCGCATAGGCCGTATCGCGTAACGTCTTGTGTGGCTCAGTCAAATCGACGACGACTTTTTTCATCATACATTCCAGTCCCTTGTCTTGTGCCGCTGTGGCACGGGCAAAAGAAAACGGCGTCCATGATCCGATCGCTCGATCGAATCGAATGGACGCCGTTGCCCGCAAGCCCCTTGGGGCGAATTTTCCACACCTGCGCCAGCCAGCTCCTCGTCGAGCCTGCCTTGCCGCAATTACAAGCAATCTCTATTCCATCCCCGCGTGCCGGTTGCATTCGCATTCGCGTGCCGGCCGCGATTTCCGGATCTCGCCGGTTTGCCGGCTTCCGCGATGTGATTGTCCGGTCGCGACGTCGATTGCGAGACTTGCCCCATATTGGCGCATAGATCCCGTGTGTGCACTTACATGATCCATGTCTATGCACCAGACCCATAACCCATGCTCGTCGAACTCGACCACAGACGCCCCCAGGACGGATCTCAAGGGCGATATGGTCGACGATCGACAGGACGGCGCTGCTACCGCGGCGCCGTCAGATAGAGAACTGGGGAAAATTACTTCGTCGAAAGGAGTATCTATCCGACGCGGACAACCCGTACTCAGCCAGGTGGTTCTCCACCGGTGTGCCGCTCATCGCGATGAAGGCCGGCGCGGATAAGGATTTGATCGCGCGTGTCTGGGCCGCCACCGGGCTCTTGATGTTCTGCGCCTCGTCGACGACGACACGTGCCAGCCAGCGCCCTCAGCGTCGCCGTGGCCGCTGCCAGTGCAATGGCAGTTACTAGGAAACAGCGGGCGTACGCCGCATGTTGGCGAACGCCCGCACTCGGCCTCTGCTGACCTTGGGGCGGGCTGGGTTCTAAGTCGGCAACTTGGCGGAATGCTGACGGTGCCGGCTTCGAGTTGCCGAACGTCAGCTTCCTGCATCAGCGAACTCACACTCTCGACCCAATCCGGTCAGACAGCTTTCTCCAAACCGGTCAGTCAGCCAAATCCACGTTCTGCGAACTGGAGTGCCAGAACGCGGCCGTTGGAGACCTCACCCAATCGGCCATGAGCGGCCGGTCGCACGCATCCTACAATCCAGTCGAGGCGACCGCATTGATGCTTTGAAATCGTCCGTTCAAGAACGTCTGGGACGCTGGAGACTTGCGCGAATCTGATTCAATTCACTCTCGCTAAGACCCGGCCCTGGATAGAGCTTGACGCCGGCCTGCGACCAATCGAAAGGAAGGGATGAGCGGGTAGCAGCGCTATTGCTGGGCTGTAACGGTGCATGCTCATCATTCCAGGCGTCGTTTTGCATGCGGTCAAACAAGAGCCGTACTTCCTCTTCGGTCTTCCAGTTCCGTCGAATCTTGAGCACACTTCTGATCAACGCCTCGTTGGTCGAATCCAGATGTTTGTCCCAATTAGGATCATCAAAATGCTCATCTATCACCTCGAGGGGCAGGTACTGAACTCGCCCCATCCAGTGCTTGAGGGAGGCGAAGGTGTCGGAGGCTTGATACAGGAACCCGTTCATGAGCTTTTGTGGCGTTGTCTGGATTCTGATTCCTGGCTTACCATGCGCGAATGCCTCCCAGTCATCTGGCTTGCCGAGCGGACGTAGGGACCAACAAGAAGCGAAGAAATCGTTGGTCAACGCGCTGAGCGTCAGATCCTCGTCGGCGACGGTCTTATACTTGGCGTTCAGGAGGGGATTTTCGGTTGGGTCCCCCCACTGCTCACCGTTGAGGCGAATTACTGTGAATCGGTCCATACGCACATCTTCCAGGAAATACCCAGCTGTAGTGATGCGGTAAATGTCTGAATCTGGATCGACTTCGAGCAAGTTCATTGGGTCTCCGTTTGCGCGCTCGTGCGCCCATTTCTAATGCAAGATAAGCGAATTGAGTGCAATTTAAATTCGCATGCAATGCTACAGCCGTAGTACATACGACGCTAGCACCTCAAGGACTGCTCCTAGCATATCAAGCCGTCTGCTTTGGGTCGGGAGTACGCGCTGCTGACCGGCCGCTAAGGGAAGCGGATACCACAGGCCGCTTTCCGGTGATGAATGTGGAGTGTGGGCTGGCGCAGTCCGACCCACTGCCGCCGGTCGAGTCGTCCGGGCTCAACGGCGGGTATCAGAGTGGTCCGGTCATCCATACCGACTTCTCAGGGACAACGGTCCGGCCATAGCAGCCATTCCCATTGACTCCGCCGATGGCCGCAATGGACCGCAAAGCGGATGTCGACCTCGCCATCGTCCACAACGGGAATCGCCTGATCACGAGGATCTGTCTGCCGACCTGCCTCTACCTCGCCATGCCGAACGCATCGCCCAACTGAAGCACCGCGCGCCCGGCGGCCTTATTCGGCCGCCTGCGCCGGCATCATGGCCGCGCCTTCGTATCGCCGCGCCGCTGCGCTCAACTCTGCGGCGATCCCCGCGCGCAAATGTTCGGGCGCCAGCAGTTCCACCGTCGCGGCATGTCCGAGCAGCAAGTTGCGCAGGGCCAGCGAAGGCGTCAGCGTCGCGCTCAGCACGAAGCCGCCGGGCTCTTCTGTAATGCGCTGATCGTCAGCCAGCCGGGCCGCACGAAACGGGCTGCGCACGCCGTTCGGCTCAGTCACGCGCAGGACCACCGGCTCGGGCGGCTCCGGAAACCATTCGAAGATTTTTTCGCCGCGAATGAAAGCGGCCAGATCGAAGCCGGCGTCACGCTGCATGATGAAGCCGCGCGACTGCACCGTGGAGATGCGGTCCATGCGCAGCAGGAACGGGGCGCCCTGCGCGCCGCTCGAACGGCGTAGGCTCACCACCAGATACCAGAACGGCGCTTTTTCCACGATCGCGTAGGGCAGCACCAGGTAGTCGCGCAGCCCGCCCTCCGGCACGTCGGCGGCGCGATAGGCGATGGCCAGAGATTCGTCGCGATACAACGCCGCGCACACCGCATCGAACACCGCGTCGTCGACCTCGGGCGCCAGCATCGGATAGCCGGGCTCGACCCGCGCGGTCTTGCCGATCCAGGCCTGCGCGCTGCGAATGCGCGAATCCGACGGCGACATGCCCAATACGCGATTGGCACCCTCAAGATATTCCTGAAAATCGCCGATAACGCCGGGGGGAACATGGTGTCTTGCCAATTGGCGCAATTTCAGCAGGGCCAGTGAAAGATCGACCGGCGGGCGGATGGAATCACGCGGACCGCGCGCCAACAGCGTCCATTGGGTATTGCGGCCCTCGCCATTGCGTTGAATCAAACGAGCGTCCTGCAATTTCACGAACAGGCGTCGCACGGTTTTTTCACCCAATTGCGGCAAACGCGCCAGCACCGCGCCTTTGAGTTCGCCCGAGGGCCAGGCGCGTTGCGATTGCGACGCCATGACGTCGAGTACGATTTTTTCTTCGAGTGTGAGCATGAGTGGAGCGGATGTCTTGGTTCGAACACGCGTGAATCCCGAGCATGCTGCCATATTGGGCCGCGACCCGGACATGCCATGTCCAGATCGTAATTCATAATGACCCGACTCGAACGCGAGACACTCGCCGGCGCGAAACCGCCGCCCTCCTTCGATTATCGCAGCGCCTAATATCGGCCCAGCCACGACTTCAGTCAGGATCGGTGATGAATAACGAATACCAGAAAACCCTAGTCAAGTCGGTCAGCGTCTGTCCGATCTGGCCGGCCGAGGCCACCCGGAAAATCGGCCAGATGATCAGCGAGATCAATCAGGCCAACACCATCATGGGCAATATTTCGGCCACCGCGCAAAACGCTGCGATCAAAGGGGGTTTCGCGGCCGAAACCTTTCACGCCGAATCCTTCAATCTCGATGCGATCCTGAAGGACAAGGACGTGCGCGCCTTCACCGACGGCTTCAAGCAAACCCCGCTGACGCGAAATGACCCGACCCACGACATCGTGGTGATGAGGGACGGCGAGCAGGTGCTGGGCGCGCAACTGAAGTATTTCAAGGACGCCGACGCCACCCAAAAAGCCTTCCGTTCGACCCGCGACGGCGTTCACCATTACGAGCGGGCCGACCGTTTCATCGGCCCGTCCGATCAGATTGAGGGCATCCAGGCGTCCGCGCACAAGACCGTGCTGAAGAATCAGCAGACCCGCCCCGAGGTGGCGCGCGCGGCCGAGAATGTACGCGACAACACAGCCGGCCAGATCGAGCTGGATGGCGTGCAATCCGCCCCGCTCAGCAAGACCGAGGCCGAGCAGCTCGGCGCCGGCACGCAGCAAGGCAAGGATATGCACCAGCGCATGCAGGACGGCTATCTGAACAGAGCCACGGTCCAACAGAGCCTGCGCGCGGCCGGTTCGGCGGCCGTCATCACGGCGGTGACGGCCGGCTGCATCAACACCTTCCAGAGCATCAAGCTGTTGCGCGACGGCGAACTGAGCACCGAGCAAGCGGCGCTGCGCATCCTGCGCGACACCGCGATCGCGGCCGGCGACAGCGCCCTGAAGGCCGGCGCGGCCACCGCCAGCGTCAGCCTCGCGGCGCGCTCGCTGCCGTCGCTGTTCTCGGGTTCGGCGTTCCAGACCAGCCTGGCCAGCGGCGCGATTGCCGGCGCGACGGTCTGCGCCGTGGATCTTGTGCAATGTCTGGTGCTGTTCGCGGCTGGCAAGATGACACGCGACGAGCTGGAAACGCGCACCGGCAAGAACATCTTCCAGACCGGCGCCGCCGTGGTGGGCGCCTCGGTGGGCGGCTCGATCGGCGCGCTGGGCGGCCCGGTGGGCATACTGATCGGCAACCTGGTGGGCGGCATGATCACCTCGCTGGCGATGAATATCGCGCTCGACAATCACATCGAGAAGTCGTTCCGGCTGACCCTGGCGGCCACCGAACAGGTGGTAGCGAACGGTTTGGACGCGCATGGCGCCTTGCAGTACCTGCAACAATCGCAGACGTATTTCGCGGGATTTCATCAGGGGCTCATGTTGTCCGAGCGCCATTTCGATCAGCAAATCAAGACCATGCAGGCGCAGGGCACGCGCCTGAAAAATAAAATCAACAATCTCTGAGATATCACGATGAATCAAGCCAGCCTGAGCGAACCCGCGGAAATTTTCGGGGCACCGCTCGACAGTTCGGAACTCGCGGCGATCACCGCGCTCGTAGAAAAGCACCGAGCCAATGCCACCGTCACGCAGCAATTGGCGATGGACGCATCGAGGCTCGTCACGGCCAGCCAGGAGCGCTTGGCGCGCCAGGCGGAAGCCGGTTTCTTCAAGCGCTTGACCCATGCGGTTAGCGGCAAGACCAGCGAAAACCAGGCGCTGAACCAGGCGGACATGCTGCAAATGCAGCGCTTTGCGTGGCATTACCTGCAGCAATTGCAGCAGCAGAACCTGATCACGGCGCAAAGCATCGCGGTCATCCGCAACAACCTCGGGACGATGAACGAAGTGATCATCGAAACCCGGGATTTTCTCGAGCAGGCGGTTGACCGGATCGATCAGCGCCTGCGCCATGTCGAGAACAACACGAATTTCAGCAGTTGGGCGCTAAATATCGAGGCCAACAAGCGGCGCTTCGCGCCGATCCCCAAGAACCTGCTGGTTCTGCGACTTGCCTACGATTTCCTTCGCCAGCATCCGGGCGCGATGCTGACCGGCCGCGAAGTCGGCAATTACCTCATCACCACGCTGGAAAAGCTCGGCGTGAATTGCGACGAAACCGTGCGCCTGCTCGATTTCATCAATGATTTGATCGATCAGATCGGCGTGGTGGGCCTCGATCAATACCGCGCCACCGTCGCGCTGTCGACCGATGCGCACGACATCGACTCGGCCTATATCCAGAAGTCGATTTCCGGCGTCGGCTTCAATGCGCTGTATTTCCTGGCGGATCACTACGAGAGGGTCGCCGACCTGATCGGCGACCCTGAACTGTGCGCCAGCGACGCGGCGCGCGAGAAAATTATCGCCAAATTCTTCGGCCAGGAGCTGAACGGCCTAGCCGCGACCTACAGCATTCGCGATCTGACCTGCGAAATCATCGGCGGAGGCCAGTTGGCGATCGCTGTGTATCGCGATCAGCACGGACTCGACGTGCCGCCCGGGGAGCCCGCTCTGGACGCGGAAGCCGCGCCGGAGCAGATCGCGCTGGTGTCGTCGCTGCCGGACATCACCGCGCACAGCTTCCTCGACGCCTGCGGCAGCCAACAAGCCAAGCGCGATTACCTGCTGCTGCTGGCCTTGTGCGTGGACAATGCCGCGGCGCTCAACGGCCCGGCGCGCGAATTCATCGCGCTGCTGGCCGACCATGCTTGCGTGCCTGAGTTGCGCCAAGACGTGCTCGCGCTAGCCGACGATCCGCGCAAAGCACTGCGTTGTCAGCCGATCATGCAGGCCCTGCTCGACGACGAGAACAAGAAAGCCACCTGGCTGCTTGACGCCTTCTTCCTGTTGACGCTCGCGCAAAAGCCGATCGAAAGCCCGGCGATTAAAATCGTGCTCGGCATGCTCAAACCGGCGAACCTGAAGGACAGCCTGCCGAACCTGCTGGCGATGGTGAACGGCGAGGACCCCGCCGCTGTGCTGGATGCGGCCGGCAAGCTGAACGCGGACACGCAGGGCTGGAAGAACCTGGTGCGCTACCGCGCGCTGCGTTTCGAGGCCTCCTATTCGGACGTGCTCAAGCTATTGAGTGTGGCCGGCTGGGCCAATCTGCGGCTCACGGCGGAATTCAGCAGCGTGCCCATGAAAGCCATGGAATATTCGTTCTACATGGCTTCGTCCGACGGCGGTTTCCTAAGCGGTCTGGCGGACAAGGCTGGCTCTGCCGCCTACGGCCTCGGGCGACGTTCGGTGCTGTCGAGCCTGAACGAATTCCGAAAGAGGGCGCGCGATTTTCTGTTGGAGCACCAATCGGCGCTGTACGCAGCGAACAGCCGGATTGCGCGCTGGAACCTGCCCAAATTCGAATTCTCGGACGACATTGCCTATTCCGATTACGTGCTGGACGACTCCACTGACAACGAAGACTGGGGCGACCAGTTCCAGCGCTACTACAACCAGATCGATCACACGCTCAATGCATTTTCCAGCGTGTGCACTGAAGCCGCCGAGCAGCTCGAGTTTTTCGTCAAGGGCGATTTCGATTCCTCGGTCATTGCGATCAAGGAACGCAAACGCGCGGAATGGCAGCAGAAGCAGGCATTGGAACAGTTGGAGAAGCAGTCGGTGGCCATCGTGAAGGATGGCGAGCCTTGCCTGCTCGGCCTCGAATGGCAGCAAGTTGCGCAGCCGCCGTGCGAAGCGGAGAAGATTACTCACATCCGCACCGACGGCAAGATCTGGCTGGTGGTGGCCAGCATCGATTCCAAGGACCGCTTCTATCGCAGCGAAGACGGTTTGCAGTGGCAGGAGGTGCGGCTTGATGCGCCCGAATACGATGTCAGCGTGGGCAAGCTCGAAATCGTCAACGGCGTGTGGATCGTGTGGCACCGCGTGTGGCGCGGTTCGCGCCCCGCGGGCTTTTATTACTCGCGCGACGCCTTGAACTGGCAACGCAGTGCCGGCCCGGCGCCCGCGAACAACAGCAATCTATCGCTCAATGACGGGCACTTGTCCTATCAGGACATCGTGTATTTCAACGGCATGTGGCTGTGGACCGCGACGAAATACCGGCGTTACAGCTATGTCGAGAAAGGCTTCTTTTCCGACACCACCAAGTCGGGCTCGTATGCACAAACCCTCGTGTTCCGCGGGGCCGATCTCGCCGGCCCTTGGGAGCCTTGGGATCAGACGCCGCGCACCGACGAGGGCGTGGTGATCGAGAGGATCTGCGCCCTGCCCGGCCACAATGGCTTGCTGGCGTTCTGCAAATACGACTGGTCGTACATGCGCGACAAGAAGAAGCCAGAGCAGCCGCCGTTCGTCATGTATTACGGCGCGGCAAAAGCGTGGCAAAAATGCGACTGGGACAGCAACTCGCGCTACACCGCGTCCAGCACGACATCGGTTCACCTCGGCTCGCGCGGCGGGCTGATGTGCGTAGCGTCGGAACTGTTCACCTCCGACAAGGGCTATGCGTGGACGCATCGCGACACGCCGATCCACATCGGCCAATGCTTCGCGCTGCGAGACCTGAGCTTGATTACCTCGAGCAGCGGCGCAACGATGCTGGTGAGCCAGGACGACGGTCTCAGCTTCAAGGAACTACGCATGGAGGACGGCCACTGGAACCATCTGACCGCCAACGACATGAACCTGCTGGCCGTCTACTACGAGAATCGGCACGAGGAAACCGTGCTGCGCATCGGACGCTATCGCTACCTGCCGCAGTCCTGATCCGCGCTGAACCCTCCTGAACCACGCGGCCGCCACGAGCGGCCCCGTTTCATTTCATCGCCGTGATTTCAGCGGATTCGCAGCGCTTCCGGACACGGCGCGTCCAGTTGCGCACCTAGCATGAAGTCAGTCACGCACTCAGGCGTTGACGCCATTCCCTCACCGGAGTCGAACACCATGCCTTACAACAACTCAGCACTCGAAACGCTCGCCGCCTTTGCCATCACGTTCGCGGCAGGCCTGCTCTCTAGCATCGCGTTCGGGAAATACGTCGACAAGGTGCGCCGCGATGCGATCGATTCGGTGTCGCGCCCGGCCTGAACGCAGCACGCTCAACGCGATGCAGATGCCATGCGCTGAATCGATCTAGGCTTCCCTCGGGCTCACTCCCGCCGACGTCCGCTTTGCAGTCCATTGCAGCCAACGGCAGAATCGATGGTGAACGTCGGCTAAGGCCGATAAAGGAGCATTCGTCTTTGACAAACGGATGGCCGGTTACGGGGCGGAGCCGACGCCTGGCCGTCCTACCGACGACTCATGTGAACGGCCGTTTGTGGCCGAATACTGCCCAATTAGCCGTCAATTCATGAAGCAGTCGATCAAAAAACCTCCCCCGAAGATGGCACCGATCGCGGTCGAGTTCTGCGTTCGCAGAACTGGTCACACACCAAGGCTCACCGGTGCAGCCCGAACACGCCGTGCCAGAGAGCGCTGAAAAAGTCCGTATGCGCGTGTTCGCCACTCCTTCGCGCGTCGCTCTTTGGCGCCTGCGCCGATGCCGCCTGTATCGCCCTCTCGTCGCATTGCGGCATCTGCTCATCACGCTCCCCGTCCCGCGATGCGCCCGGCTGGCGCGACGCATGCAACTCGACCACGCTGCCGGCAATGCGCTCGGCGAGTTGAACATCGCAATCACGGCCGA
>NZ_QTQF01000068.1:0-24586 GCF_003854235.1 Burkholderia sp. Bp8998 | reverse complement strand
AACCAGCCGGGCAAGGAAGCATGGCCGGTCGTCGGCGCGACGTTCGTGCTGCTGCACGCGAAGCAGGACAAGCCGGAACAAGGTGCGGAAACACTCAAGTTCTTCGACTGGGCATTCCACAACGGCAACCAGGCCGCGACGGATCTGGACTACATCTCGCTTCCGGATTCAGTGGTGTCCGAAATCCACAAACAATGGAAAGCAAAAATCAAGGATGCCTCCGGCAAGGCGATTGCGAACTGAGCGCACCGGGCGAGACGTGAGTCCGACCGCACTCGCCCCGTGACGAAGTAGAACGTCCCTTCGATTTGAGCCATGGGCGAAGAAGTGCCTCACCGAGCCGACGCATTCTTCAGACTAGCGCAAATGCGTTGCCAAGCTTGCACGACAATGTGCACGATCCCGGATCAGGTCGCACATGACGAACTGGTGGAGTTGCACAAGCCATAAAAATTGCGACCACTAGGACGGCCAGCAATCGCGGTGCGACAGTATCGCTGCCGTCTGTGCGGTACGAACTGGCTGTTGGAGTGCGATCCCCTGCGACCCGGCGCCACTGACTGGCTCTGTCTCGATAGGGCGTCGAACATTTTCACCCCCGCCTCGGCACCGCAGCCAGGTATAGGTGCGGTTGCATCCGGGCCATCCGGAGACGCTGTCGTCGGGAACACGGCATTGCCGTTGACTCCCGCTCACTGCGGTCGAGGCAATGCCATTTTTTATCGCGCTACAGCAAGTAAGGCTTGAAGTTCGCGAGCGCGCGAGAAACATACTTTTCCCTCTCCCGACTGGCGCAACGTAGTGGAGCGCGCTCCGCGCGGCGTCCTCACCTTCGATGCGCGCAATGATCCATGCGGCCAAATACTGCGAAGCAAGGCAGCCGCCCGCGGTCGAGACGTTGCCTTGAGCGAAGAATGGCTGATCGACGACGTCGACGCCTGCCTCGATCACCCAAGGTTTGGTTGTGAGATCCGTGCAGGCCGGGATTTTTTCGAGGAAACGAGCTTTGCCAGAACCAACGTGCCCGAACATTGCACACCGATAAGCTGCCGTGCAGGATCGAGCTTCAGCTGCTCCCTCGTCGGCCGCAACGGTTGCTTCGGGGTCGGCACGACGTTATGGATTGTTCCCGCATCGCCATGCGCCGGGTCGAGGCACTGAAGCTTAGGCGGGGACATTGATCGCAGCCGATCCCGGCATCAGCAACCGGCCAAACGGCCAACTTCGCGCTTGCACATCGAAGCCACTGGTAAACTCGGGCAACCAAAGCAACAACTTCATGCCTGACCTATGACCACGCTGTCGCCCGAGGCCTTTGCCGGCCACACCCCGATGATGCAGCAGTACCTGCGCATCAAGGCCGATCACCCCGACACGCTCGTCTTCTACCGGATGGGCGACTTCTACGAGCTGTTCTTCGAGGATGCGGAGAAAGCGGCACGCCTGCTCGACCTGACCCTCACGCAGCGCGGCGCATCGGCCGGCACGCCGATCAAGATGGCCGGCGTCCCGCATCACGCGGTCGAACAGTATCTGGCGAAGCTCGTGAAGATGGGCGAATCGGTCGCGATCTGCGAGCAGATCGGCGACCCCGCGACGTCGAAGGGGCCGGTCGAGCGCAAGGTCGTGCGCGTCGTCACGCCCGGCACGCTGACCGATGCCGCACTGCTGTCCGACAAGAACGACGTCTACCTGCTCGCGATGTGCACGGGCCACAACAAGCGTGGCGTCGCGGTCAATATCGGCCTCGCGTGGCTGAACCTCGCGAGCGGCGCGCTGCGGCTCGCCGAAATCGAACCTGATCAGCTCGGCGCCGCACTCGAACGCATCCGCCCGGCCGAAATCCTGACGCCGGATGGTGCGACCGACGGCGTGCCCGCGGGCGCCGGCGCGATCAAGCGCGTGCCGGCATGGCACTTCGACATCGCATCGGGCACGCAACGCCTGTGCGACCAGCTCGACGTCGCGGGCCTCGACGGCTTCGGCGCGCATTCGCTGACGAGCGCATGCGGCGCGGCGGGCGCGCTGCTGCTGTATGCGGCGGCCACGCAGGGCCAGCAACTGCGTCACGTGCGCAGCCTGAAGGTCGAGAACGAAACCGAATACATCGGGCTCGATCCGGCGACGCGCCGCAACCTCGAGCTGACCGAAACGCTGCGTGGCACCGAATCGCCGACGCTGTACTCGCTCCTCGACACCTGCTGCACGACGATGGGCAGCCGCCTGCTGCGTCACTGGCTGCATCACCCGCCGCGCGCGTCGGTCGCCGCGCAGTCGCGCCAGCAGGCGATCGGCGCGCTGCTCGAGGCGCCCGCGAGCGCGAGCCTCGACACACTGCGCAGCGCGCTGCGCCAGATCGCCGACGTCGAACGGATCACCGGGCGTCTCGCGCTGCTGTCCGCGCGGCCGCGCGACCTGTCGAGCCTGCGCGACACGTTCGCCGCGCTGCCGGCGCTGCGCGAGCGCATCAGCGCGATCGTCGCGAACGCGGATGCGCTCGCGCGCGTCGACGCGGCGCTCGCGCCGCCCGCCGAATGCCTCGACCTGCTGACG
The DNA here is from genome assembly GCF_003854235.1 of Burkholderia sp. Bp8998. Taxonomy (NCBI): domain Bacteria; kingdom Pseudomonadati; phylum Pseudomonadota; class Betaproteobacteria; order Burkholderiales; family Burkholderiaceae; genus Burkholderia; species Burkholderia sp. Bp8998. Next base: position 22,033 of record NZ_QTQF01000068.1, on the reverse strand, counting down.
AGCGCGATCGCCCCCGAGCCTGCCGCGATGGTGCGCGACGGCGGCGTGATCGCGCGCGGCTACGATGCGGAGCTCGACGAGCTGCGTGACATCTCCGAGAACTGCGGGCAGTTCCTGATCGATCTCGAGGCACGCGAGCGCACCCGCACGGGCATCGCGAACCTGCGCGTCGAATACAACAAGGTGCACGGCTTCTACATCGAGGTCACGCGCGGCCAGACCGACAAGGTGCCGGACGACTACCGCCGCCGCCAGACGCTGAAGAACGCCGAGCGCTACATCACGCCCGAACTGAAGACCTTCGAGGACAAGGCGCTATCCGCACAGGAACGCGCGCTGGCCCGCGAGCGCGCGCTGTACGACGGCGTACTGCAGGCGCTGCTGCCGTTCATTCCCGAGTGCCAGCGTGTCGCGTCGGCGCTCGCGGAGCTCGACGTGCTCGCCGCGTTCGCCGAGCGCGCCCGCACGCTCGACTGGGTCGCCCCCGCCTTCACCGACGAGATCGGCATCGAGATCGAACAGGGTCGCCACCCGGTCGTCGAAGCGCAGGTCGAGCAGTTCATCGCGAACGACTGCCGGTTCGGCACCGAACGCAAGCTGCTGCTGATCACCGGCCCGAACATGGGCGGTAAGTCGACATTCATGCGGCAGACGGCGCTGATCGCGCTGATGGCGTACGTCGGCAGCTACGTGCCCGCGAAGTCGGCCTGCTTCGGCCCGATCGACCGGATCTTCACGCGGATCGGCGCGGCCGACGACCTCGCCGGCGGCCGCTCGACCTTCATGGTCGAGATGACCGAAGCGGCAGCGATCCTAAACGACGCGACACCGCAAAGCCTCGTGCTGATGGACGAAATCGGCCGCGGCACGTCGACGTTCGACGGCCTCGCGCTCGCGTGGGCCATCGCGCGTCACCTGCTCGCGCAAAACGGCTGCTACACGCTGTTCGCGACGCACTACTTCGAACTGACGCAACTGCCGGCCGAATTCCCGCAAGCGGCGAACGTCCACCTGTCGGCCGTCGAGCACGGCCACGGCATCGTGTTCCTGCACGCTGTCAACGAAGGCCCGGCGAACCAGAGCTACGGGCTGCAGGTAGCGCAGCTCGCGGGCGTGCCGGCGCCGGTGATCCGCGCCGCGCGCAAGCATCTCGCGTATCTCGAACAGCAGTCGGCCACGCAGCACACGCCGCAGCTCGACCTGTTCAGCGCGCCGCCCGCCGCGGCCGACGAACTCGAATGCGCGGATGCGCCGGCGCCGGCCGACGTCCCGCATCCGGCACTCGAGAAGCTGCGCGACATCGATCCCGACGACCTCAAGCCGCGCGACGCGCTCGACCTGCTGTACGAACTGCGCTCGCTCGTCCGCTCGCACGATGCCGACGGGCACGCATAAACGCCTCCCGTCGGGCCGGCCGGCCCGTGCCGCCGCCGCGCTGATCGCGACGGTGCTCGCGCTGGCCCAGGCCAGCGCGCTCGCGGCGCCGCCCAACCGTGCGGCCGCCCCCTACTCGTTCGCGATCGTGTCGGGCGTCATCGACGCGCCGGCCGACGAGCCGGCCGCGCAGCGGCTGTTCGAATCGATCGCACGCGAGCGCAATCTGGCCTTCGTCGTCTATGCAGGCGACATCAAGGGTGCGAAGGAAGCGTGCCGCGACTCGCTGTACACGCAGCGCGGCGCGATCCTGGACGCATCGCGCGTGCCGCTCGTGTTCATTCCCGGCCACGACGACTGGGTGACGTGCAGCACGGCGGCTGGCGGCAGCTACGACCCGGTCGAACGTCTGGACTTCCTGCGGCAGACGCTGCTGGCCGACGCGGCGCTGCCCGACCCCGGCGCGCTGCAGATCACGCGCGAAAGTGAAGTCGCCCGGTTCCGGCCTTATCGCGAAAACGCGCGCTGGATGCATGACGACGTCGTCTACGTCGCGCTAAACGCACCGGCGCCGAACAACCACTATCTGACGGCCGGCGGCCGGAACGGCGAATTCGAGGACCGCATCATCGCGAACGGCTTCTGGATCGACCACGCGGCCGAATATGCGAAACGGCGCGAAGCGCGCGCCATGGTGGTGATTTTCGAAGGCGATCCGCAGTTCGATCGCTATGAGCGCGCCGAACGCTTTGCGTGGTTGCGTTTCAACCGGCCGCGCGTCCGCGACGGCTTCCGTGAACTGAAACGAACGCTGGTGAAGGCCGCGGCGACATTCCGCGGCCCGATCCTGGTGATGCACGCGAGCAGCGAGCCGCTTGCGAACGGCTTCCTGATCGATCGCCCGCTGCATGCGGACGACGGTGCACTGGTCGGAAACGTGACGCGTGTCGCGATCGGACCGCGCCATCCGTCGAATCAGTGGTTGAAGGTCAACGTGTCGCCGGCACGGCGGACGATCTTCAACGTGAGCGTGCAGGACGTCCCGAAGAACCTGCCGATCCCGCCCGCACTGCCGGTCGTGCCGCGCGACGCCGTCCCGCTGCCGCAGATGCCGGAGATCCCCGAAATCCCGGCCTTGCCGGCACTGCCCGACTCGTCGTCGGTCGCGCCGCCGCTGCAGGGCGACGGCACGACGCCAGGCGGCGCCTCGTGGCCCGCGCCGCCCCCTGCCTCAGGGCCGGCGCCCGGCCTGCCTGCCAGTTCAGTGCAGGGTACGCCCTGACGGTGCGTCGCCGTCCTCGTCTTCGTCCTCGTCGACGATTTCGAGGCCTTCCGCGCCGTGCGCGTGCTCATGCTCGATCTCGTCCTCGGTCGCTTCGCGAACGTCCTTGACCGTGAGCGCGAAACGCAGCGCCATGCCCGCGAGCGGGTGGTTGCCGTCGAGCACGACCTTGTCCTCGGCGATGTCGGTGACCGTGTAGATCAGCGAATCCACTTCCTCGTCGCCGTCTTCCGGCGTGCCTTCGAACTGCATGCCCACTTCGATCGGCTCGGGAAAACGATCGCGCGGCTCGATCTTCACGAGTTCGGGATCGTAGTCGCCGAACGCGTCCTGCGGCTCGAGCTGAATCTGCGCCTGGTAACCGGGCTCCTGGCCGTCGAGCTGTTCCTCGATCTTGGGGAACGTGCCATCATAGCCGCCGTGCAGATAGACCATCGGCTCGTCGCTTTCCTCGATCAGATTGCCTTGCGCATCCGACAGCTTGTAAGTGACCGACACGACGGTGTTTTTTGCGATTTTCATCCAATTCTCCCAAATACAAGTCTCATTATACGATGCGCAACCGGTCTCAAGCCGAACCGCAGGATGCCGCTGCCGCCCCGCTCGGCGCGCCGCCCTCCGATCTTCCCACGCCGCTGCTCGGCGGCCTGTCGCCGGCGCAATTCATGCGCCGCTACTGGCAGAAGAAGCCGCTGCTGATCCGCCAGGCGATTCCCGGCGTGAAGCCGCCGGTCACGCGCGACCCATTGTTCGAGCTGGCAGCCGACTATGACGCCGAAGCGCGACTGATCACCCATTTTCGTAACAAGTGGCAACTGGCGCACGGTCCGTTCGAGCCGGGCGCGCTGCCTGCCGTTTCGCGCAAGTCCTGGTCCTTGCTCGTGCAGGGGCTCGACCTGCACGTCGACGCGGCGCGCGCGCTGCTCGACCGCTTCCGCTTCATCCCGGACGCGCGCCTCGACGACCTGATGATTTCGTACGCGACGGACGGCGGCGGCGTCGGCCCGCACTTCGACTCGTACGACGTATTCCTGCTGCAGGTCGAAGGCCGGCGCCGCTGGCGCATCGGCGCGCAGAAGGACCTGTCGCTGCAACCGGATGTGCCGCTGAAGATCCTCGAGCATTTCGAGCCGAGCGACGAGTGGGTGCTGGAGCCGGGCGACATGCTGTACCTGCCGCCGCACATCGCGCACGACGGCGTGGCCGAAGGCGAATGCATGACCTGCTCGATCGGCTTTCGGGCACCGTCCGCCGGGGAGCTGGGCGCGCAATTCCTGTACTACCTCGCGGAACGTGGCGGCCTGCGCGACGAGCGCGGCGACGCGCTGTACCGCGACCCGAAACAGCCGGCGGTCGACACCCCTGCGCAACTGCCGCCGGCGATGGTCGAGCGCGTCGCCGAGATCGTCGATGCGATCCGCTGGCGCAAGCGCGACGTCGCCGAATTCCTCGGCTGCTACCTGAGCGAGCCCAAATCGAACGTGGTATTCGAGCCGCCGGCACGCCCGCTGTCCGAGTCCGCATTCGTTACGCAGGCGTCGCGCCGGGGGGTGTATCTCGACAGACGCGCCGCATTGATGTATAACGCGCGCTCGTACTTCATCAATGGCGAGGAAGAACCGATCGAGCAAGCCGGCGAATGGCTGCCCGAACTGGCCAATCTGCGCCACATGGAGGCGAAACGGTTTGTAACACTATCCCGGGCTCCCTCAATGACAGCCTTGCTGCACGAGTGGTATTGTGCGGGCTGGCTACGGGTCGGAAACCGGATTTAGTGGGCCGCCCGTATGCCCATGCAGATCAAATTCTGTATGGGAAAGACAACGTATTGACCCCGCATTTGTCGACGGTCGATAGGAAAGTGCATATAATTTCCGCCCAAGCCGTAGGGAAGATTCACGCTCTAGAAGTGCGTCTCCACCAGCGGCCCAGGTCGGTGTTGGAGCACATTACCGGTATTGTTTCGCGCTGTTGCTTACCTTTAACCATAAAAGGACGTGATCATGAAGAAATCCCTCCTCGTAGCTTCCCTGTTGGCTGCTGTTGCACTGGCTGCTTGCAACAAGAGCGCTGATCAAGCTGCTTCGTCGGCTGCTAGCGACGCATCGGCTGCTGCTTCGTCGGCTGCTTCGGCAGTTGCTGGTGCTGCGAGCGACGCTTCGGCTGCTGCTTCGTCGGCGACGGCTGCTGCGAGCGACGCAGCTGCTGCTGTGGCGTCGGCTGCTTCGGCAGCGACGGCTGCTCCGGCTTCGGGCGCAAGCCAGTAAGCCTCAGGCATCAGCTGAAAAAAAACCGGCCCTTCGGGCCGGTTTTTTTACGTCTGTCGGTTCCGTGCATCGCGCCCGGCAGGCAAGCGGGCCAAGACGCCGTCCCGCCCCTTCCTGCCCCCCTTCTGCACCCGCTCAACCGAGCGTCAGCCAGTCGAAGCCCGCGTCCTGCGTGGCCACGACCACTTCCTCCCCGTCCGTTCCCAGCACACCGGCAAACGCCTGGCGGGCCAGCTCTGGCCGGTTGTTCTGCTGGCTCAGGTGCGCCGCAACCAGGTGCTGGAGGCGGCTGCGTTCGAGCGATGCGAGGATGCCGGCGGCGGCATCGTTGCTCAGGTGGCCGTGATTGCCGCCGATCCGCGCCTTCAGCGACTGCGGATAGCGGCTCCCGGCGAGCATCGCGGTGTCGTGGTTGGATTCGAGCATCAGCGCGTCACAGCCGCTCAGGACGGTCGTGATATGCGGCGTGGCCATTCCGACGTCGGTCAACACGCCAAGCCGGCGGCAACCGTCCATGAAGACGAACTGGAGCGGTTCCCGCGCGTCATGGGGCACCGTATAGGGCATCACGGCCAGATCGCGTATCGCGGCCGTCTCGTCGCCCCACAACACGTGGAGATCGACATCGGCCTCGTCCGCGCCCACCGCGCGCGCCGTGCCCCAGCTCATGTAGAGCGGCAGCGACCCGCGCCGCGCGAGCGTCAGCGCGCTGCCGACGTGGTCGCTGTGTTCATGGGTGACGAGGATCGCATCGAGATCGTCGATGCCGAGATTCAGGCGGCCGAGACGGCGCTCGACCTCCTTCGCTGAAAAACCGCAGTCGAGCAGCACGCGGGTGGTCGTCGTGCCGCTCGAGACCTCGACGACCAGCGCGTTGCCTTCGCTGCCGCTACCGAGGCTGGCGAAGCGCACGCGGTCAGTTCAGCTGGGCGTGCAGCAGCGAAATGATCCGCTGCGCATCCGACGAGTTGTCGACCTGGCCGTTCGCGTCGACCACCGCGACCTGCGTGCCGCCATTGCCCTGCGCGCGCACGTTGACAAGATATTCCTTGCCCGGCTTGGCCGCCGACGGGCCGCCGTAGAACAGCTTGCCGAACAGCCCGTCGCGCTTGAGCTCTTCCATCGTGTTCGCGTAGCGGACCGTGTACAGGCCCTTCTCGCGGTCGCGATTGTCGACCGCGAAGTTGGTGCGGTCGAGCGCGAGACCGACGCGCAGCCACGCGCGGTCGAACGATTCCGCCAGCTGCAACGTCGCGGCGCCGCTGCTGGTGTCGCTGACCTGCGCCGGCGCCGTCGCGGGACGCGCATCGGTCAGCAGCTGCTTCGCCTGCGCGTCGCTCAGGCCGAACTTCTGCATCAGCTTCGACAGGAACACGGCCTCGAGCACCGGATTGCGCGGACGCTCTTCCCAGCGCGACGACGTGCCGCCCTGCGGACCGACCATCATTTCCTCCATCGCGCTGTGCGTGATCGAGATGTCGGTGTCGCCGTTCGACGTGCGGTTCACGAGCGTGCGGAAACGGTCGCGCGTGCCCGACGAGTACGCGAAGTCGATGACCTTGCCGATCGTGCGGCGGAACCAGTCGTCGGGAATGTTCGCGCGGTTCTCGGCCCAGTCGGTGGCCATGATGCCGGTCGACGGTGCGTCGGTCTTCAGCGAGAAGCCGTTTTCCTGCCAGAACTCCTTCAGGATCGGCCACAGCTGCTCGGGCGTGCGCCCATCCACCACGAGCCAGCGGCGGTCGCCGTCACGCTCGATATGCATCCCGAGCGGATCCTGCGCGCTCGGGACGCCGTCGGTCGCGTTGCCGGCGGCCGTCGTCGCCCGCGGCGGCAGCGTGCCAAGACCTGCGTTGCTCAGCGGCGCGACGAACTGCTGGGTCGTCGGCACCGGCTTCAGGTCGCTCGGCACCGCGAGCGGCGGCGCCGAACCCGTGTTCTTGTAGTTGACCCGGTCGGGAGCCAGATAATCGTTCAGCGTATCGCAGCCGGCGAGCGCGCCCAGCGCCAGCGCCACCACCGAAACCTGGATGGCGCGAGAGGAAAAGGCGAAACGTTTCATGAAATCCTTCGTCTTGCTAGAACGCTCGTCAGGAGCGGCGCCGGACGGAGCCGGCCGGTGCGGGTTGATGAGGGGTCGAGCCGGCGGCCGCAGGACGCGGCCGCCTGTGCATCAGGCGAGGATGCCGGCCTCGACGAGGGCCGAACGTACGACATCGTGGCAGCGCTCGTCGAGCGGCGTAAGCGGCAGGCGGATGCCGCCCTGCATCTTGCCCATCGCCTGCAGCGCCCACTTCACCGGAATCGGGTTCGCCTCGATGAACAGGTTCTTGTGCAGCGACAGCAGCTTCATGTGCAGCTCGCGCGCCGTTGCGACGTCACCGGCCAGCGCCGCGCGGCACAGGTCGCTCATCGCGCGCGGCGCGACGTTCGCCGTCACCGAGATGTTGCCGTGGCCGCCGAGCAGCATCAGTGCGATCGCGGTCGGATCGTCGCCGCTGTAGATCGCGAAATGCTTCGGCGCTGCCTTGATCAGGTGCGCGGCGCGATCGATGTTGCCGGTCGCTTCCTTCACGCCGATGATGCCCGGCACCTGCGCGAGGCGCAGCGTGGTTTCGTGCGCCATGTCCGCGACCGTGCGGCCCGGCACGTTATACAGGATCACCGGCAGGTCGACCGCTTCGGCGATCGCCTTGAAGTGCCGGTACATCCCTTCCTGCGTGGGCTTGTTGTAGTACGGCACGACCTGCAGCGTCGCGTCGGCGCCAACGGCCTTCGCGTGCTTCGTCAGTTCGATCGCCTCGGCGGTCGAATTGCCGCCCGCGCCCGCGATGATCGGGATGCGCTTCGCCGCATGCTCGACCGCCGTGCGGATCATCAGGATGTGCTCTTCGACGTTGAGCGTTGCCGACTCGCCGCTCGTGCCGACCACGACGAGTGCGTCGGTGCCTTCCGCGATGTGCCAGTCGATCAGTTTGCGAAACGCCGGCAGGTCGAGACTGCCGTCTTCGAGCATCGGGGTGACGATCGCGGGGATGCTGCCGCGGATTTGAATGCCGTCTTGGGTGCCGTTAGCCATGAAACGCGATTGATTGATGTACCGGTAAACGTTGAGATTGTAGCGGATTAGCCGGGCAGTTCGTAACGTGGAATTCCCGCCCCCGCCATCGGGGTCGCGCCCTCGCGTACCGCGCAGATGCGCTGCACGAACGCCTCGCGCGGCGCGGCGACGAATCCGTCCTCGTACGCGACCACCCGCAGGCGGCCGCGCACCGCGTCCAGCAGCTCGCCCGGGGCGAGCAGGAACGCGGGGTTGGACGGTTTGCCGACCGTTTCGTTTCCTTGCGCGAAGGTTTCGTAGATCAGCACGCCGCCCGGCGCCACCGCATCGAGCAGATGGGGCCAGAGCGGACGATGCAAATAATGGGTGACGATCACAGCCGCGAACGACGCACCGGCCGGCAGCGGCCAGGGCGCGCCCTCGAGATCGGCGTCGCGCGCGTCGACGCCCGGGATCGCGCGCAATGCGGCCACCGCGGCCGGATCGCGGTCGAGTGCGGTGACCGGATGCCCGTGCGACGCAAACCAGCGCGCATGCCGGCCGCCGCCCGCGGCAACGTCGAGCACCGCGCCGGCCGCCGGGACGAGTCGCGACCACCGGGCGACCCAGCGCGATGGCTCGACCTGAGCGACGTGGCCGCCCGCGGCGGCAATGACAGGTTCGCGCATGCCGTCAGGTCAGGTATACGACAGGCCCATCGCCTCGCGCACGTCGCGCATCGTCTCGACCGCGTGCTTGCGCGCCTTGTCGCAGCCGTCCGCGACGATCGCGCGCAGCAGAGACGGATCGTCCATGTACTTCTGCGCGCGCTCGAGCATCGGCTGCTGTTCACGCAGGATCCCCTCGACGACCGGCTGCTTGCAGTCGAGGCAGCCGATGCCCGCCGAGCGGCAGCCGCTCTGCACCCACTGGTGCGTCGTTTCGTCCGTATAGACCTGGTGCAGCTGCCACACCGGGCACTTGTCGGGATCGCCCGGATCGGTGCGGCGCACGCGCGCCGGATCGGTCGGCATCGTGCGGACCTTCTTCGTGATCGTCTCGGCGTCCTCGCGCAGGCCGATCGTGTTGCCGTACGACTTCGACATCTTCTGGCCGTCGAGGCCCGGCATCCGGGACGCTTCGGTCAGCAGCGCCTGCGGCTCGACCAGGATGATCTTGCGTGCGCCTTCGAGATAGCCGAACAGGCGCTCGCGGTCGCTCATCGACAGGCTCTGCGATTCCTGCAGCATCGCGCGCGCCTGTTCGAGCGCCTCGTCGTCGCCCTCCTGCTGGTACGCATTGCGCAGCTCGTGATAGAGCTTCGCGCGCTTGCCGCCGAGCTTCTTCGCGGCTTCGAGCGCCTTCTCCTCGAAGCCCGGCTCGCGGCCGTACAGGTAGTTGAAGCGGCGCGCGATCTCGCGCGTCATCTCGACGTGCGGCACCTGGTCTTCACCGACCGGCACGAGCGAGCCGCGATACAACAGGATGTCGGCCGCCATCAGCACCGGGTAGCCGAGGAAGCCGTAGGTCGACAGGTCCTTGTCCTTCAGCTTCTCCATCTGCTCCTTGTAGGTCGGCACGCGCTCGAGCCAGCCGAGCGGCGTGCTCATGCCGAGCAGCAGCGCGAGCTCCGCGTGCTCGGGCACCTTGCTCTGGATGAACAGCGTCGCCTGCGCCGGATCGATGCCGGACGCGAGCCAGTCGATCAGCACGTCCCACACGTTCTTCTCGATGACCTCGGGCGTTTCGTAGTGCGTCGTCAGCGCATGCCAGTCGACCACGCAGAAGAAGCACGGGTACTCGGACTGCAGCTTCACCCAGTTTTTCAGCACGCCGTGGTAGTGGCCGAGGTGCAACGACCCGGTGGGTCGCATGCCGGAGAAAATACGATCTGGGAACATGATTGTCGTTAGAAAAGCGAGGCGAAGGGAGACAGGATGGCGCTCAGCACGCCGGCCGCGGCGTTCACGAGCGGACGCAGCCAGAAATTCGTCAGCACGCCCGTCATGACCAGCACGAGGACGATGATGAAACCGTACGGCTCGATGCGCGACAACGCGATCGATTGCTTCGGCGGCAGCAGCGCCGCCAGGATGCGGCCGCCATCGAGCGGCGGCAGCGGAAACAGGTTCAGCACGCCGAGCACGAGGTTCGCGCTGACGCCCGCATAGGCCATCCGCGTGAAGAACGGTTCGTCGATGCCGGCGGCGGCCAGCACGATGGTCAGCACGCCCCAGATCAGTGCCTGCACGAAGTTGCAGGCCGGGCCCGCGAGCGACACCCACAGGCTGCCCCAGCGCGGATTGCGCAAGTTGCCGAACGATACCGGCACCGGCTTCGCATAGCCGAACAGGAACGCGCCGCCGGTCAGGAAATACATGGCGAGCGGGATCGCGATCGTGCCGAGCGGATCGATGTGGCGCATCGGGTTGAACGACACGCGCCCCATCATGTAGGCGGTGTTGTCGCCGAGCAGGCGCGCGGCATAGCCGTGCGCGGCCTCGTGCAGCGTGATCGCGAAGATCACGGGCAGCGCGTAGACGGCGATGGTCTGTATCAGGGAAGCGTCCATATCGCGTTATTGTAACAAGCGCACTCGCGCAAAAATGAACGGCGCTTACGCGGCCGAGAGTCCGAACGGTTCGAGCGCGCCGCGCCCCGCCCGCACGAGCTGCGGCTCGCCGCCCGTCAGGTCGATCACCGTCGACGGCTCACGCGGACACGCGCCGCCGTCGATCACGAGATCGACCTGCTTCTCGAGCCGCGCGCGGATGTCGTCGGGATCGTTGAGCGGCTCGTCGTCCGGCGGCAGGATCAGCGTCGTGCCGAGCAGCGGCTGGCCGAGCGACTCGAGCAGCGCGAGCGTGATCGCGTGATCGGGCACGCGCAGCCCGATCGTCTTGCGCGACGGGTGCGACAGCCGGCGCGGCACCTCCTTGGTCGCCTGCAGGATGAACACGTACGGGCCCGGCGTCACCGACTTGATCTGCCGGTACTGGCGGTTGTCCACCATCGCGAAGTTGGCCAGTTCCGACAGGTCGCGCACGAGCAGCGACAGGTGCTGCTTCTCGTCGAGGCCACGGATGCGGCGCACGCGCTCGACCGCGTCCTTGTCGTCGAGGTGGCACGCCAGCGCGTAGCTCGAATCGGTCGGCATCGCGATCACGCCGCCCTTGCTGACGATGTCCGCGGCCTGCTTGATCAGGCGCGGCTGCGGATTATCCGGATGAATCCTGAAGAACTGGGACATGGGGACACGTAAAGAGGGAGAAGTCGGATGCGCGCCTCGGCGGCAGCGCGAACGGCAAGCGGCCGCGGCGCGTCAGAGCCAGCGCTCCCAGACCGGTTTCAGGTCGGGCGGCAACGGCGGCAGGCTACCGAGCTCGACGCGGCCCTCGCCCGGCGCATGGAAATCCGAACCGCGCGACACTTCGAAGCCGAAGCGGCGCGCGACGTCCGCGTATTCGCGGTATTGGTCAGGCGTGTGGCTGCCCGTGATGACCTCGATCGCGCGGCCGCCGAGATCGATGAATTCGCCGAAGAATGCGTCGAATTCGACCGGCGTATAGCGGTAGCGGCCCGGGTGCGCGACCACGGCCTCGCCGCCCGCCGCGCGAATCCACGCGACGGCGTCGGACAGCGTCGCCCAGCGATGCGGGACGAACCCGGGCTTGCCATCGCCGAGCAGGCGGTCGAACACGTCGGAAGTGGATGCGGCGTGGCCGTTCTCGACCAGGAAGCGCGCGAAGTGGGTGCGCGAGATCAGGTCGGGATTCGATACGTACTTCAGCGCGCCTTCGTACGCGCCGGGGATGCCGAGCGTCTCGAGCTGCGCGCCGATCGCCTGCGCACGCGCGGCACGGCCGTGGCGCGTGCGATACAGGCCGTCGACGAGCGTCGGATTCGACGGATCGATGTTCAGGCCGACGATGTGCACGGTGCGCGACGCCCACGTGACCGAGATCTCGACACCGCTCAGGTAGCGCATCCCGAGCGCCTCCGCCTCGCTGCGCGCCGCCGCCTGGCCGCCGATCTCGTCGTGGTCGGTCAGCGCCCACAGGGTCACGCCGCCGGCATGGGCGCGGCGCGCGACGTCGGCAGGCGACAGCAACCCGTCGGAAACATTCGAATGGCAGTGGAGATCAGCGTTCATTGTCGGCATGGCAGGTGAAGCTTCATTCTACTGCAATGCGGCAATTGCGCCGCCCGCCTGCCCCGCCGCTGCCGCCGCCCGCCTACGCGCAGAACGCCTCGATCAGCGCCGCGATCTGCTCCGGCTGGTCGTGATGGACCATGTGGCCGGCATCTTCGACGCGCTTTTCGCGCCAGTCGGGGAACGCGCCGAAGCGCGCCTTGAACTCCGGCAGCGGGATGTCGCCCGCGATGTAGGCGAGCGTCGGCGAATTGACGGCCTCCACGTGCAGCACCTTCGCGCGCACCTGCTTCCAGACGGCCATCACCTCATCGAGCCGGTACAGTTGCGGACCCGCCATCTTGTGCGCGGGGTCCGCCAGCAGGTGATACAGACCGTCGTCGCCGCGCCGCGACCAGTGCGCGGCGAGGAACGCGGCGCGGCGCGGATCGAGCCGCGGATTGGTCTTGATCAGCCGGGCCGCCACGTCGTCGAGCGACGCGTACGGACGCAGCACCGGCGGCTCGCGCAGCTCGTCGAGCCAGCCGCGCAGCCGGCGCGGCGCCTGATCGGCCCGCGCGGGGGCGAGCCCGAATCCTTCGAGGTCGACCACGCGCCGCACGCGCTCCGGCCGCGCGCCCGCGTACAGGCACACGACGTTCGCCCCCATGCTGTGGCCGACCAGGTTGACTTCGCCGGTCGGCGCATAGTGGTCGACGAGCGCATCGAGATCGCCCAGGTACTCGTGGAACCAGTAATGACCGCCGCCCTGCCGCGCGACCGGCCAGTCGGACAGGCCGAAGCCGCGCGCATCGGGCGCGATCACCTGCCAGTCGCCCGCGAGCGCGTCGACGACGAACTGGAACGATGCCGCGACATCCATCCAGCCGTGCAGCATGAACAGCATCGGCGCATCGGGCCGGCCCCAGCGCCGCACATGCAGCTTGACGCCGCGAACCGTGACGAAATCGGAAACAGAACTCGAAACATTCATTGCAGCCGCCAAAAAAAGAATGGTCGTTCGATTATAGCGATGACGCTTCCGTTCCGGGGGCCGGCAGTCGAGTCAGCTCTCTAGCGACGGGGGGCCGATGGCACGCGGAACCGGCGCATCGGGCGCCGCAGCAATGCCGCCGAACGGTCGCGTGGCTGGCCGGCGACGGCGTTCGCACGCCTGAGCCGGCGGCGCGCAGCCGCGCTAACCCGCCGCCTTGCCGTCCGCCGCGTCCTGCGCGGCGAGTTCGTCCAGCTCCGCCTGCTCGAATCCCGCGGTGCGGCGCGCGTCGAAATTGAACGGACCGCGCAGCCGCGGCGCATGGTACTGCTCGGCAAGCTCGCGGTAGGTGGTAACCGGATCGCGGCCGGCCGCGTCGCACAGGTGCCGGAACCAGCGGTTCCCGATCGCGACATGGCCGATCTCGTCACGCAGGATCACGTCGAGGATCGCCGCGGACGCGTCGTCGCCCGCCTGCACGAGCCGCGCACGGATCGGCGGCGACGCGTCGAGCCCGCGCGCCTCGAGCGTGCGCGGCACGAGGGCCATCCGCGCGAGCACATCGGCCTTGGTCCGCTCGCACATCTCCCACAGCCCGTTGTGCGCGGGGAAATCGCCGTACGCATGCCCGAACCCGGCGGCCAGCCGGTCGGACAACAGCGCGAAGTGATAGGCCTCCTCGGCTGCGACCTTCAGCCAGTCCGCATAGAACGCGTCCGGCATCCCGGCGAAACGCCACACGGCGTCGAGCGCAAGGTTGATCGCGTTGAATTCGATATGCGCGAGCGCGTGCAGCAGCACAGCGCGCCCCGCGGGCGAGCGCATGCTGCGGCGCTCGAGCTGGCGCGGCTCGACGAGCGGCGGGCGCGCCGGACGGCCGGGCAGGTCGGCCGGTTCGTCCAGCTCGAGCGCCGGCGCGATCGCGGCCCGCCCGGCCAGCAGTGCATCGTACAGCGCGCGGACCTGCGCGGCCTTCGCGGCCGGCTCGGACATCCGCAGCGCGTCGAGCGCGGCGCGGCGCACGCAATGCGGCGCCACGGTGAAAGAAGAAGGCTCCATGCTCATCAAACGGGGGCACCACCCGCGCGCATCGCGGGAGCGCATGCACGCGACGGTTTACAATAAGCGTTTGTGCCGTCACGCAACGCGCCCGGCACGCCAGACGCGCCATTTTACCGGCGCCCATCATCGAAGAGACCAGGAGACTCCGTGACGATCTACAAACTGGGCGAGACGGCCCCGACGATCCACGAAAGCGTATTCGTCGCCGATACGGCGGCGATCATCGGCAAGGTCGTGCTCGAGGAAAACGCGAGCGTATGGTTCGGCGCGACGATTCGCGGCGACAACGAGACGATCACGGTCGGCACCGGCAGCAATGTCCAGGAAGGCGCGGTCCTGCATACGGACCCCGGGTTTCCTCTGACGATTGCCGAAAACGTGACGATCGGCCACCAGGCGATGCTGCACGGATGCACGATCGGCGAAGGTTCGCTGATCGGGATTCAGGCGGTGGTCTTGAATGGAGCGGTCATCGGCCGCAACTGTCTGGTCGGTGCCGGCGCGGTCGTGACGGAAGGCAAGACGTTCCCGGACAACTCGCTGATTCTCGGCGCCCCGGCGAAAGTCGTGCGCGAGCTGTCGGCAGACGACATCGCGCGGCTGCGCGCAAATGCGAAGACGTACGTCGAGCGGCGTGCGCATTTCAAGGAGCAACTCGTGCGGATCGGGTGATTCGCGCGGATTTCAAGGAAGAAGAGTGAGCGACCAGTTACAGAAATTCATGTTCAATTCAGCACCCGTGCGCGGCGAGATCGTGTCGCTGCGCAACACGTGGCAAGAGGTGCTTTCCCGCCGGGACTACCCTGCCCCGGTGCGCACGGTGCTCGGCGAGATGATGGCCGCGTGTGCGCTGCTGTCCGCGAACCTGAAATTTCACGGCACCCTGATCATGCAGATCTTCGGCGACGGGCCGGTCCAGATGCTGGTCGTCCAGTGCGGCTCGGACCTGTCGATGCGCGCCACGGCCAAGTTCGCCGGCGACGCGGCGCAGACCATCGGCGACGACATGCACTTCGCGTCGCTCGTCAACGCGAGCGGCCACGGCCGTTGCGTGATCACGCTCGACCCGGCCGAGAAGCTGCCGGGCCAACAGCCGTACCAGGGCATCGTGCCGCTGAACGGCGTCGACGGTCCGCTCGAATCGGTGTCGCAAGTGCTCGAACACTACATGCACCACTCGGAGCAGCTCGACACGCGGCTGTGGCTCGCGGCCGATCACGACCGCGCGGTCGGCATGCTGCTGCAGAAGCTGCCGGGCGACGGCGGCATCGTGCCGCGCAACGCCGAGACCGACACCGACACCTGGGAGCGTGTCTGCACGCTCGGCGGCACGCTGTCCGCGAAGGAACTGCTCGAGGTCGAACCAGAAGTCGTGTTCCGCCGGCTGTTCTGGCAGGAAAACGTGCAGCACTTCGACCCGGCCGGTACGCGTTTCCAGTGCTCGTGCTCGCGCGAGAAGGTCGGTGCGATGTTGCGCATGCTCGGCCGCGAAGAGGTCGACAGCGTGATCGTCGAGCGCGGTCACGTCGAGATTCACTGCGAGTTCTGCAACCAGCGCTACGAGTTCGATCCTGTCGACGTCGCTCAGCTGTTCGCAGCTCCGGAACTCGCGACCGGCATCACGCCCGCGACCGACCAGCGTCACTGAGCCGCGCTGCGCCGCGCGTCCGTGCTCGCCATGCGGGTGCGGGCGCATAATGACGCACGAGCGTCGCACGCACGGCTCTCGCGCCGCAGGTCCCCGCCTTCGGCGCAAACCGCTTTCCGCTGTCGGCGCGCTGCAGGAGAAACACATGAATCGCCCGTTCCGCACCCTCGTCCTGGCCAGTGTCGCAGCCGGCACGCTGGCCCTCGCCGGCTGCGCGGTGCAGCCGCCTTCGTCGACGATCCTGAGCCGCCTGCCCGAACCGGGCGCATCGGGCGGCCAGCCGCCCGCACTGTCGAGTGCGGAGCGCAAACGCTACGACGAGATCGACCGGCAGGTGCTGCGCGAGCAGAACGACGCGATGGCGGCCGAGGCCGCCGCGCGCGCGTGGGCGTATTACTCGCCGCCGCCCGTGACGGTCTACGGCAGCTATTACGGCGGTGGTTGGGGCAACCGGTGGGGCACCGGCATCGGCTATGGCTACGGTTACCCGGGCTGGTGGTGGTGACGCGCCATCGCGTCGACCGCCCGATTGCCAACTCACAGGAAATAAAAAAGCGCGGTATTTCCCGCGCTTTTTCAATGATTCGGACTCCCGCGCATCAGTGATGCGCGGCCTTGCCCTTCTCGCCGCCGTGATGCCGCGACGGCTTCGCGATCGACTGCGGGTTCGGTACGACACGCACGGGTGCCGCGGACACGGTGCCGCGCGTCGACGTGCTCGAAGGCGTGTTGTTCAGCGGCCCGGCCGGCGCATTCGGCGACACGAACTGCACGAATACTTCACCGTCCTTCACCATGCCCATCTCGTAGCGCGCGCGCTCCTCGATGGCCGCGGTACCGCCTTGCAGATCCTGCACTTCGCCCGCGATCCGTTCATTGCGCAGCTTCTCGTCCGCATTCTTCCGCAACTGATCGCCGAGCTGCTGACGCAATTCGTGCACCCGCAACCAGCCGCCGTGTCCCCACCATAGGGGGTACTGAATGAGCGCCAGCAAGGCAATCAGGACGACAGTGACAAGCCGCATGTAAGAGACGCAGATATAAGAAGCGCCGCTCCGCGCGACATGCACAGAGCGGCGTCGAGATGACGAACCCGATAGTAGCGCGTTAGCGCAGGTTATAGAAAGCCGATTTGCCCGGGTAGCTCGCGATATCGCCGAGATCTTCCTCGATGCGCAGCAACTGGTTGTATTTCGAGATGCGGTCGCTGCGCGACAGCGAACCCGTCTTGATCTGACCGGCGTTCAGGCCGACCGCGATGTCCGCGATCGTCGAATCTTCCGTTTCGCCAGAGCGGTGCGAGATCACGGCCGTGTAACCCGCGCGCTTCGCCATTTCGATTGCCGCGAACGTTTCGGTCAGCGTACCGATCTGGTTGATCTTGATGAGGATCGAGTTCGCGATGCCTTTCTCGATGCCTTCCTTCAGGATGCGCGTGTTCGTGACGAACAGGTCGTCACCGACGAGCTGCACCTTCTTGCCAAGGCGCTCGGTCAGCAGCTTCCAGCCTTCCCAGTCGCCTTCGTGCATGCCGTCCTCGATCGACACGATCGGGAACTTGTCGGCGAGCGTCGCGAGGTAGTCGGTGAATTCGGCCGACGACAGTTGCAGGCCTTCGCCCGCGAGCTGGTACTTGCCGTCGTGGTAGAACTCGGAGGCCGCGCAGTCGAGCGCGAGCAGCACGTCTTCGCCCGCACGGTAGCCGGCCTTCTCGATCGCCTGCAGGATCGTCGACAGGCACTCGTCGTTGCTGCCGAAGTTCGGCGCGAAGCCGCCTTCATCGCCGACTGCCGTGCTCATGCCGCGGTCGCTCAGGATCTTCTTCAGGGCGTGGAACACTTCGGCGCCGCAACGCAGGGCTTCACGGAACGTCGGCTGGCTCACCGGGACGATCATGAATTCCTGGATGTCGAGGCTGTTGTTCGCGTGCGCGCCGCCGTTGACGATGTTCATCATCGGGACCGGCAGTTGCATCGCGCCCGAGCCGCCGAAGTAGCGGTACAGCGGCAGGCCGGCTTCTTCGGCCGCTGCCTTCGCGACGGCCATCGACACGGCCAGCATCGCGTTCGCGCCGAGGCGCGACTTGTTGTCGGTGCCGTCCAGCTCGAGCAGCGTCTTGTCGAGGAACGCCTGTTCCGACGCGTCGAGGCCCATGATGGCTTCGGAGATTTCGGTGTTGATGTGCTCGACAGCCTTCAGCACGCCCTTGCCGTTGTAGCGACCGGCTTCGCCGTCGCGCAGTTCGATCGCTTCACGCGAGCCGGTGGACGCGCCCGACGGCACCGCCGCGCGGCCCATCGTGCCCGATTCGAGCAGCACGTCGCATTCGACGGTGGGGTTGCCGCGCGAATCCAGAATCTCGCGGCCGATGATATCTACGATTGCACTCATGGGTTTCCTCTGAGAATGACGATGGATTCTTCAAACTGCGACGGCATGCGTGCCGACACTGCTTACGCTACTGACGCGCGAAGCCGTCGCAAGGTTCATTCGATCTTTAGTTGAAATCGTTTTCCAGGAACGGATTGCGCTTCACCGCCTGGTCGAGCGTGACGAGGGTCTCCAGCAGCGCGCCCATTCGGTTCAGCGGCACCGCGTTCGGGCCGTCCGACTTCGCTTCGGCCGGATTCGGGTGCGTTTCCATGAACAGGCCCGCCACACCCGTCGCGACGGCAGCACGCGCGAGCACCGGCACGAATTCGCGCTGGCCGCCCGAGCTCGTGCCCTGCCCGCCCGGCAGCTGCACCGAGTGAGTCGCATCGAACACGACCGGCGCGCGCGTCTCGCGCATGATCGCGAGCGAACGCATGTCGGACACGAGGTTGTTGTAGCCGAACGAGACACCGCGCTCGCACGCCATGAAGCGGTCTTCCGACAGACCGGCTTCACGCGCCGCGTCGCGCGCCTTGTCGATCACGTTCTTCATGTCGTGCGGCGCGAGGAACTGGCCCTTCTTGATGTTGACCGGCTTGCCCGAGCGTGCGCACGCATGGATGAAGTCGGTCTGGCGGCACAGGAACGCGGGCGTCTGCAGCACGTCGACGACCGACGCGACCTGCTCGATCTCTTCGATCGAATGCACGTCGGTCAGCACCGGCAGGCCGAGCTGGCGCTTCACCTCGCCAAGGATCCGCAGGCCCTCGTCCATTCCGAGGCCGCGAAACGACTTGCCCGAACTGCGATTCGCCTTGTCGTAGGACGACTTGTAGATGAACGGAACGTTCAGCTTCTCGCAGATCTCCTTCAGGCGGCCCGCCGTGTCGATCGTCATTTGCTCCGATTCGACGACGCAGGTACCCGCGATCAGGAAGAAGGGCTGGTCGAGACCGACCTCGAAATCGCACAGCTTCATGCTTGCACTCCGCGCGCTTGCTTGTTGGCAAGCGCGGCTTCGACGAACGACTTGAAGAGGGGATGACCGTCACGCGGCGTGGACGTGAATTCCGGGTGGAACTGGACGCCGACGAACCACGGGTGCATCGAGCGCGGCAGTTCCATCATTTCCGGCAGGTCCTCGCTCGGGGTACGGGCGCTGATGATAAGGCCGCCGGCTTCGAGCTGGGGCACGAAGCGGTTATTGACTTCATAACGGTGGCGATGGCGCTCGTTTACGTCCTTGCCATAGATCTCTTCAGCCATCGTGCCGGGCTTGATCGGGCAGCGTTGCGAACCGAGGCGCATCGTGCCGCCGAGATCGGATTCCTCGGTGCGCGTCTCGACCTTGCCTTCGCGGTCGTACCATTCGGTGATCAGCGCGACCACGCGCTCCGGCGTTTCCGAATCGAATTCCGTGCTGTTCGCCTGCTTCAGGCCGACGACGTCGCGTGCGAATTCGATCACCGCGAGCTGCATGCCGAGACAGATGCCGAGGTACGGCACCTTCGACTCGCGTGCATAGCGGATCGCCGCGATCTTGCCTTCGGTGCCGCGACGGCCGAAACCGCCCGGCACCAGCACGGCGTCGAGATGCTTCAGGCTGTCGACACCGTTGGCCTCGATCTCTTCCGAGTCGATGTACTCGATGTTGACCTTGGTCGACGTGTGCAGCGATGCGTGGCGCAACGCCTCGATCAGCGACTTGTACGACTCGGTCAGATCGACATACTTGCCGACCATGCCGATCGTCACTTCGTGCTTCGGATTTTCCAGCTTCTCGACGAGCTCCGACCACATGCTCAGGTCGGCGTCCTTCGGCGACAGCTTCAGCTCCTCGCAGATGATCCGGTCGAGGCCCTGGTCGTGCAGCATCTGCGGAATCTTGTAGATGCTGTCGGCGTCCCACACCGAGATCACGGCGTCTTCCGGCACGTTCGAGAACATCGAGATCTTCTTCGATTCGTCGTCCGGGATGCGGCGATCCGCACGGCACAGCAGCACATGCGGCAGGATGCCGATCTCGCGCAGCTTCTGCACGCTGTGCTGGGTCGGCTTCGTCTTCAGCTCGCCGGCCGTCGCGACGTACGGCACGAGCGTCAGGTGCACGAAGCACGCGCTGTTGCGGCCGAGGCGCAGGCTCATCTGGCGTGCGGCCTCGAGGAACGGCAGCGACTCGATGTCGCCGACCGTACCGCCGATCTCGACGATCGCGACGTCCGGCTCGCCGCAGGTGGCCGATGCCGCCCCGCGCTCGATGAACGCCTGGATTTCGTTCGTGATGTGCGGAATCACCTGCACGGTCTTGCCGAGATAGTCGCCGCGGCGTTCCTTGCGGATCACCGATTCGTAGATCTGGCCGGTCGTGAAGTTGTTGGCCTTGCGCATCTTCGTGCTGATGAAGCGCTCATAGTGGCCGAGGTCGAGGTCGGTCTCCGCTCCGTCTTCCGTCACGAACACTTCGCCGTGCTGGAACGGGCTCATCGTGCCGGGGTCGACGTTGATGTAGGGATCGAGTTTGAGGAGGGTGACTTTCAGACCGCGCGATTCGAGGATCGCGGCGAGAGAGGCGGCGGCAATACCCTTGCCGAGGGAAGAAACTACGCCGCCGGTGACGAAAACATATTTGGTCATCGCTGGATGCTCGCGGG
Source organism: Burkholderia sp. Bp8998 (assembly GCF_003854235.1). NCBI lineage: Bacteria > Pseudomonadati > Pseudomonadota > Betaproteobacteria > Burkholderiales > Burkholderiaceae > Burkholderia > Burkholderia sp. Bp8998. Next base: position 1,210 of record NZ_QTQF01000068.1, on the reverse strand, counting down.
AAAAACGGATTATACCGTAAAGCCCGCCCTTCTCTCAGCAATTGGCGCGATGATCCCGCCCTTTCGCGCTGTGCCGCGCCAGCCGTGCGCGCCGGGGCGAACCGGCCGGGCGGGCGGTGCAACCGCGCACGCCGGACGCGGCGCACCGGACCGACGCGTCAGGCGCTTTTCGCGAGCGCCGCGCTGTCGCGCGGCACGCCGCCTTCCGCGGCTTTCAGCGAATTCAGCATCCGTTGCAATGCACGGGCCGTCTCGATCGGCCGCTCCATCGGGAACAGGTGGCTGCCCTCGAGCCATTCGATGCGCCCGCGCGCCGCGCGGCGCGTCGCATCGAGCCCGACCTGCCGCACTTCGCGCGAGCGCGTGCCGGCGAGAAAGCCGAGCGGCACCGGCGCGCCGTGCGCGAGCCGCGGACCGAGCGTATGCGGCAGTGTCCGGTAGATCAGGTATTCGACCTGCCGGTCGAATGCGAGCGCGCGTTCGCCGTCGGCGCCCGCCTGCGGAATGCCGTGGTCGATGTAGTCGGACAGCATCCGCTCGTCCCAGCGCGCGAACGCGGGTTTCTCGTGAAAGTGCCGCCAGGCTTCGTCGCGGCTCCCCCAGTGCGTGCGCCGGTTGCGCGTCGCGGCCGCCGGCGACAGCCGTTCGTCGAGCCCGGCCCACTGGCTCGCGCGCAGCGCGCCGGCGCGCCATCCCGCGATGATCGGCGAATCGATCATCACCACGCCGCGCACCCAGTGCGGTTTTTTCAGCGCGGCCATCAGCGACAGGTAGCCGCCGAGCGAATGGCCGACGAGCCAGACCGGGCGCTCGTAGCGGCTGCCGATGTCGTCGAGCAGCTGCTCGACGAGATGCGGCCAGTCGCGCGTCACCGGGTAGCGGCGGTCGTGACCGATGCGCTCGATGTAGCGAAGCTCGTAGTCGTCTGCCAGCTCGGCGAAGATCGTCCGGTACGTCGAGGCCGGAAAACCGTTCGCATGCGAGAAGTGGAGGATGTCCTTCAAACGCCAATGTCTCCTTTGTCGACCGGAGTTGGCGCTTTAGCGCCTACTCCGGTCCCATGCTTCGCGGTCGACCGGAGTCGGCGCTTTAGCGCTTACTCCGGTCCCATGCTTCGCGGTCGACCGTAGCTGGTCGGCCCTGAACAATTCACTTTTCCTTGCGGATGAGTTCATGCCGCCGACAGCGCAGCGGTTGTGACGCTGAGCAA
>NZ_QTQF01000067.1:0-24761 GCF_003854235.1 Burkholderia sp. Bp8998 | reverse complement strand
ACTCGCAGTCCCGCTGCCCGACGATCGAGCGCGTCCTTGCCTCCGCCGTCTCCTGGATCGGTGCATTCCTTTTGGTCACCGTCATCGTGCTGCTGTTTGCCGGCGTAGCCGCACGACTATTGCACACGTTCTTGAAATTCATGAATCGCACTACTCAATAATCGCGACCATTTCTATGGGGCTGGGATTGTTTTCACCACCCTTCGGCGCCGATTATTACAGTGACTACGCCATCGGCAATACAAACCTTGACGACGGCGCCCAACCGATCTGGCACCACTTGGTCTTACTCTTAATTGGCATCACCATCGTCGCCTCCTTCCCGCTTCTTGGGATGGGATTAATCCAAGCACCTTAAGATCTATTATCGCCGAATGATTTGCCATTTCCGCGACAACCCCCTCAAAAAATTGGGACATCACCTATCACACATTCGCTCATCTCGAGATAGCGCACCCGACAATATCGAATCACGACGACTCGAAATCCAATAACACTCCGCATAAAATCCTAATGAAATTCTGGAATTTCATGGTTGGCGATCCAATTTATATATCACGTCAATCAATAACATAAGGAGTACAAATACACCAGACCCACACTCCCAATGCAAAAACAATGCACCAACCCCACACAAAGTAAAACTCACACCCAAAAAATCAAACACACTCACAAAACCAATTGGAGATCATTTAATGAAGAAGCTTCTTCTCGCATCAACTGTACTAGGAATAGTAAGTTACACCGCCCATGCGCAGAGCAGCATTCTGCTTTATGGAATTATCGACGAGGGAATCAACTACAACAGCAATGCAAACGGTGAGCGTCTGTACAATCTTTCGAGTGGAGTCTTGAATGGGAGCCGCTGGGGGTTGCGCGGGAACGAGGATCTTGGCGGGGGAGTCGCGGCCATATTCGTGCTTGAAAATGGCTTTGACCTAAATTCAGGAAAGCTTGGGCAAGGAGGCCTCGAATTCGGGCGCCAAGCCTTCGTCGGGGTATCGAGCCCATACGGAACACTAACAATTGGCCGGCAGTACGATTCGGTCGTTGACTATCTCGGCCCTTTGGCGATTGGCGCCCAGTGGGGTGGTTCTCTTAATGCTCATCCGTCGGACACCGACAATTTTAACAACACAAATCGCACAAATAATGCGATTAAGTTCACCAGTCCGACGTTGGCTGGGTTCACTTTTGGCGGCATGTACGCGCTCGGGGGAGTGGCGGGACACGTAAGCCGCAATCAGATCTGGTCGCTTGGCGCGAGATATTCGAATGGGCCATTTGTCGCATCAGCCGGTTATCTTAATGTACGCAACCCAAATGTATCGTTCTATGGAGCAGGCGGTACGGCCGCGTCAGTAGTCGCAGGAGTGCCGGGATCAAATTTTGGGGCGTCTCCGATTATTTCCGCCTATGCGTCTACTCATACCTACCAGGTAATCGGGGCCGGAGCCGCGTACACTATTGGAGCTTCAACATTCGGCGCAAACTATTCCAACACCAAGTATATGGGACTCGGGGATTCTACATCGGGCCCCGTCCCTGCTAGAGGAATTTCTGGAACTGCGACTTTCAATAACGCAGAGTTAAATTTCAAATATCAGTTCACTCCAGCATTACTTATCGGCGCAGCGTATATGTACACAAGAAGTGGCGGCAGCGCTGGCGCAGGGGGCGCCACATACAATCAAGGATCGGTGGGGGTCGACTACTTCCTTTCAAAGCGGACCGACCTTTACCTCATTGGAGCCTATCAAAAGGCTAATGGGACTGATTCCACAGGCAAAACCGCGGTCGCATCGATCAATCAGTTGACGCCATCGAATAGCGATCGCCAAGCGGCAGTGCGTCTCGGCATTCGCCACAAGTTCTGATCAACTTTGAATTGTCGGCATAGTAACTGCGGCATCTGAGGGTAGTTCCCAGATGCCGCACCCGCCAACGCTCAGACGACCATTGCTATCGCGCGCCTTCATATCGTCAGTGTCACCCATCACTTTCGCAAAGTACCTGAGGCGAGATCGGCGCCCGCGTCACTCGCCCCTTTCATCAGTTGTAGATTGCAACGTCCAGGTCGGAATGCTCGCAATATGTCCTTATAACCCGGCGCACTTGCGTCAGTTCCTTCTGCACAGACCAATGGTTATACGTCGCCACAGCCCTGCACGAGCATGACATCCGCTTGAGAGAACGCGCTGGCTAATCTTGAACTTATGCCATGGAGACTCTCGATACACGAACCACTTTTGTTTCAGTTCGCAGGACACAAGCGAGCTTTTCGCAAGCGCCCTGAGCACAGGACGCGCGCCCCTCATTTTTGCGTTAAGCAACGTCTGGAACCGAACACACCTCGAGACTGACGCCAAGCCGCACGTTGTCGCCGATCGCTGCCGAACAGACTAGACGGGCATGGAACTTCGAAACTCGAAAGCCTAGCCATGCCGAGCAAGATACGTGTCTGAGCCGATCTTCGTTGGCATCCCCAAGGCTCTTCCCCCTCGCGCAAGCCTTCATGACGTTTCGTGCAGGTAGCTTAACCAAGCTCGAATGTATCACTCGCACTGATCGAGCAGACCCACAAACTGACCATACGGACAAAAAAAATGGCTCCATGGTATTTTCGAGAATGGCTCTGATTGCCGGCTCCAGAGACACGTATAGTTGCTCGAAGCATGCCCTTCAAGTCGGTACCGATGGCGAGGGGTGAGCAGTCTCCCAACCCTCTACGCAGATGGAAATCATGAACAACTCTGAACTGCAGAACCGTAAGAACGCGGCAACTCCGCGTGGCGTGGGCGTAATGTGCAACTTCTATGCCGAACGAGCCGAAAACGCTGAGCTCTGGGACGTTGAAGGCCGTCGGTTCATCGATTTCGCCGCCGGCATCGCAGTATGTAACACCGGGCATCGCCACCCGAAGATTGTCAAAGCGATAAAGGACCAGCTCGAGCGCTTTACGCACACTGCTTACCAAATCGTACCGTACGAGTCTTATGTGTCGCTTGCGGAAGCTGTCTCAGCGCGCGCGCCGGGGAGTTTTACCAAAAAGGCTGCGTTCTTCACGACCGGCGCCGAAGCTGTCGAAAATGCAATCAAAATTGCTCGTGCATCGACCGGCCGTCCGGGAGTGATCGCGTTCTCCGGCGGCTTCCACGGCCGCACGATGATGGGTATGGCACTGACGGGCAAGGTTGCCCCTTACAAATTGAGTTTCGGCCCGTTTCCGGCAGACGTCTACCACGCTCCGTACCCCAACGCAGTGCATGGCATTAGCACGGCCGACTCGCTCAAGCACATCGAGATGCTTTTCAAGGCTGATATCGAACCGAAACGCGTCGCCGCAATCATCTTCGAGCCCGTTCAGGGCGAAGGTGGCTTTTATCAAGCGCCAGCCGACTTCGTACTCGGCCTGCGCAAAATCTGCGATACGCACGGCATTCTGTTGATCGCGGACGAAGTTCAGACGGGATTTGCCCGTACCGGCAAGCTGTTCGCGATGGAGCACTACGACGTCGCCCCCGATCTTATGACGATCGCTAAGAGTCTGGCAGGCGGTATGCCGCTGTCTGGCGTGGTGGGGCGTGCCGAAGTAATGGATGCAGCGGCACCTGGCGGCCTTGGTGGCACATATGCTGGGAACCCGCTCGCCGTCGCATCGGCTCACGCAGTCCTTGAGATCATCGACGAAGAGAAGCTCTGCGAGCGCGCCACGAAGCTCGGGAACAAGCTCAAAGCCCGCCTCAATGCGCTTGAGCCTGATGTACCTCAGATCGCCGAAGTCCGAGGACCGGGTGCAATGAATGCCATCGAGTTCTGTAACCCCGACACGGGCGAAGGTGATGCCGAGTTCACCAAGCGCGTGCAAACCGCTGCACTTGAGCGAGGCCTTCTGCTGCTTGTATGTGGGGTCTACTCGAATGTAATTCGCTTCTTGTACCCGCTGACGATCCAGGAGCCTGTCTTTGACGAGGCTCTGGATATCCTCGACGAAGCTATCAAGATCGCCGCTGCACACGCGGCGTAACACTGCACGTAGCCGCAAGATCGGAGCTATTGGCACGTCGGCATCGCCGGCGTGCATGTTCAATAATCGAAATACTGTACAGCGATGAATCTGAAAGACCCAACCCTTCTACAAAGCAAAGCCTTCATCGGCGGAGAATGGCTTGCGGCAGAGGATGGCGCGACCCTCTCGGTTACCAATCCAGCAAATGGCGAGCATATTGGTCACGTACCTCGTCTGGGGGTGGCAGAGACGCGTCAAGCCATCACCGCAGCCAACGAAGCATGGCCGAAGTGGCGCTCCAAGACTGCCAAAGAACGAGCGACCATCCTCCGCAGATGGTATGAGTTGATGATCGAAAATGCGGACGATCTCGCACTTATACTCACGACGGAACAGGGCAAACCCCTTGCGGAAGCAAAGGGCGAGATCCAGTACGCTGCGTCGTTCATCGAATGGTTCGGCGAGGAAGCGAAGCGGGTTTACGGTGACGTTATCCCAACGGTCGCAAACGACCGCAGGATTGTGGTGACTAAGGAGCCAATCGGTGTTTGTGCGGCCATCACCCCCTGGAACTTCCCTGCAGCAATGATCACCCGTAAGGTCGGACCGGCATTAGCTGCTGGGTGCACGATTATTGTTCGCCCGGCCGATGCAACGCCATTCTCCGCGCTCGCGTTGGCCGTCCTTGCTGAACGCGCCGGCATCCCCAAGGGAGTCTTGAGCGTAATCACGGGAAGCTCACGCGTAATCGGTGGTGAACTGACTAGCAATCCGATTGTACGCAAGCTCTCCTTCACCGGGTCCACTGAAGTAGGCAGCACGCTGATGGCCCAGTGTGCGCCAACTATCAAGAAACTTTCCCTTGAGCTGGGTGGAAACGCTCCGTTCATCGTATTTGACGACGCAGACCTCGACGCCGCAGTAGCCGGTGCAATCGCGTCGAAGTACCGAAACAGTGGTCAAACGTGTGTCTGCACCAATCGATTCTACGTTCACGACCGCGTATATGATCAATTTGCAAGCAAGCTCGCAGAGGCTGTAAAGCAACTTAAAGTTGGACACGGTACCACTGAAGGAGTTACACAGGGCCCGCTAATTAACGAGTCTGCGGTGCTCAAGGTCGAGGAACACATTCAAGATGCCCTCGCGAAGGGCGCCAGAATTCTAACCGGTGGCAACAGACACGCACTCGGCTATGGATTCTATGAACCAACTGTCCTCGTCGACGTAACCGCCAAGATGGCGGTTGCCCGTGAGGAAACATTCGGCCCGGTCGCTCCGCTGTTCCGTTTCTCAACCGATGATGAGGTCGTCAGACTCGCAAACGACACCGAATTTGGTCTCGCTGCGTACTTCTACAGCCGCGACATCGGCCGAATCTGGAGAGTTGCAGAAGCACTCGAGTACGGTATGGTCGGAGTCAATACTGGCCTGATTTCTAACGAGGTCGCACCGTTTGGTGGGGTCAAGCAATCTGGCATCGGACGTGAAGGCTCGCACTACGGCATAGACGAATATATGGTCATCAAGTACATGTGTGTGGGTGGAGTGTAAGTACTCAATGCTACCGCTTCAACGGGCGGTAGCATTGGCAAACGCCGGGATACCAGAATTTCCGTATTCGAGGCGGGTTGACATTCACACGAATGGTCGAACGAATCGATCCTCGTAGACGATGGCGAACGGGTTCATAACGGTCTTCCAGTCATCAGTGGCACGGCCCCATGGCAGCGATGTTGAGCAGTACCCGCCAGATGAGCTTGGGGGCAGCCTGATCAGCGCGGAGTGCCATTAGGTCTCGAGGATCTTGCGCAAGTGCGAGTTGATGTTCTCGATAGCGCTCGTAACCGGCATGATATAGCCGGTGCCTCGCGTTCCCGCGCCGAGTGGTTTGAGCGTATGGTGTGACCATCCAGGACAGGGGCACTGGGGAGCACTTCGGGGGGGGCAGGCCATTGTTGCACAATGAGCCGCGAGCTCGTGTTAGTAGTTGGCCGCCCCTGCGACCCGCCCGGTTGCGCTGTGAGCGCGAATCCGTGGTTGTCGTGCTGTCCCACCGGCTCCCAACAGTGATCTGATATGGGAGACGGTTATGCGAATCGTGGGGTTTGATATTTCGCGCTCCATGGCCGAGATCGCGTACCTGGAGAATGGCACGCTGCATGCAGGCGGCCGAACCGGGTTGCGACGCGACGAACTGGAACGCTTTGCCGAGAAACTGCGTGCCACCGATCACGTGGTGCTCGAGGCGACCGGCAACACTGCCGCCATCGTCAACGTGCTACGCCGGCACGTCGCGAGTGTGGCGATTGCGAATCCGCTGCAAGTCCGGCTGATCGCCGAGGCACGAGTCAAGACGGACAAGATCGATGCAGCCGTGCTGGCGCAGCTGTATGCGAGCGCCGTCGCGACCTCTCGCAAACTCTCAGTGATCGTATGGTATGTTCTGACACGCGGCGAACAGTTCGCGTGGGATCGCCCTGCGTTGACCGCGCACAAACTGCGCGCGCTGGACCGCAGGCCGGAATGCCGGCGCAACATGGTTCGCGCAAAGGTTCGGCTGCCGCCTACAGCCTGAAGAGCATTCGTCAGCAAGAGCGAGCCGTGCCTGAGCAGTCTGAGCGAACCTATCAGAGACTGTTTAACCGGTGGGGAAGCAGTCGCGCCCAAAATCAGACGGTGTGCCGATACAATGGCCAGAAGCGCGAACATAGCGAACGAGCGAAGTGCGGCGCGGGAGCTTGTGCATTTGATCCCTAGTGTATATAACCTTGCGAACTACTGTTGGAAAGGCGAAGAACGGAATCACGCGATCCCATGCGTTGCGCCACGCCGCGCTGACCGGTGGGAATTTCTGCCCCATGGCCCGTCGGCAAACGCATTGGGTTCCGCTTCCGGCGGCTTCTGCACTCGGCGCCGCGTAGATCGGGCGAATCGCGGCAGCCAGCCCCCTACGGTCGTTCCAGCTCGCGTAATCGAGGCTATTCCGGATCAGGTGAACGATGCAGGTTTGCAGCGTGGTCGCCGGAAACACTACCGCCAGCGCTTCGGGCATGCCTTTGAGGCCATCGGTCACGGCGATCAGGATGTCGTTGATACCACGCGTCTTGAGGTCGTTGAAGACCTTCATCCAGAACCTGGCGCCTTCGGTGCTTTCGATCCACAAACCCAGGATATCGCGTGTGCCGTCGGGCAGAACTCCCAGTGCAAGGTAGATCGCCTTGTTGCGCACGACCGCATCTTCGCGAATCTTGACCCGCAGCGCGTCAATGAACACGACCGGGTACATCGGCTCAAGCCGCCGAGCCCGCCAGGTGGTGACTTCAGCCACGACCTCGTCGGTGACCGAGCTGATGAAATCGGGCGAGACCTCGATATCGTACTGCTCTGAGGCTCATCCAATTTCCGTCCCAGTCAGAGTTGAAAGATTCCGACGTGTGCGACTACCTGCTTCTTCGGCGAATAACACAACAATTGAAGAGTTAAAAAATCACTGCTAGAAAGTCTACGCGATCCTAGCTCACGTAGACTTTTCGCCATTAAACGGACCAACTTGATCAGTTGAGAACACCCGATTGCGAGAAGAGGACAGTCTTTCCACTAGCCGATACTGTCACGGCTGTGAGCGATTCACGACCGGCTCTCTGCTGACCATGAAATGTTCTGCCATCGTCCCCGCTCTCAAGAACAACCCCATCAAGTGCGGAGGCAAAAACAACTCCATGTGATCCAGCGGAGAAGCCAGTTATCGAATTCGAAAAATCAGTTGCAGAATGCGTCCAGTTGGCACCGTGATCATCGCTTCGATAGACGTTCCCCCGCAGCCCACCTACGAGCAAGGTGCCATCCGGTAACGCAAGCCCCGTCCAAAAAGAGCCCTGATATCCAGTCTCGACGTACGACCAAGTTTGACCGCTATCGGCGGAGCGCAATACAAGACCTTGCTCACACGAAATATAGATTCCGTCCTTGCCGTCCCCAAAGACAGAGAAGAAGTTTCGGTCGGCCTTCTTCGCCCCAGGTGGGACAGGAGCTTTTACGGTCTGCCAGCTTGCGCCGCCATCCTTCGTTTGCAGCATTAACGACCACAAACCTACAGCCCAACCATTCTGGCGATCCTTGAAATACACCCCCCATAGAGGCTGATCGACCGAAAGGTCTTTACGCTGCAGTGTCCAATGCTCCCCCCCGTCGCTTGTATGAATAACAACGCCACCGTGCCCGACGGCCCAGCCGTTGTCGCGATCCACGAAGGCAACCGCTGTAAGCGTCGTGTCCACGGGCACCGAACGAGCCTGTCGAAACGATCCTCCATTATCATCGGATAACATAACAATTCCGTGGTCGCCGACAGCAACGATTCTGCTTGACGCCTTAGCTGTACCCAAGATTTGAGTCCCACGTAGAGCCGGACTGGGTTGAGCGGCGTGAATTTGAACCACCGCTGTTCCCGCGATTGGTGGCAGATCGTCCTTCGCGGCAAACACAACATCGCTACCGGCAATGATAAGAAGCGCAGCGACGCACCTACTCATTTTCAATCGAGTCGTCATTTCACGCCTCCCAATCAATGACCAACAATGCCAGGCGCACGGACCGGCTTACGACGAGGAAACACGCGCTCAAGAATGACCGCTAGAGCCGGCAAAGCCGTCATTGCCATAACCAGGTTCACGATAAACATAAAGGCCAGCAGCTTGCCCATATCCGCCTGAAACTTCAGGCTAGAGAAGCTCCACGTTGCCACACCAATTGCAAGTGTGATTGCAGTAAATATTGTGGCCATCCCGACTTCTAGAATCGAGTGCTCGAGTGCATCAACAATATTCTGCCCCTCCGCAAGGTGGGCCTGAAGTCGGTTGTAGATGTAAAAAGCGTAATCCACCCCAATACCCACAGCCAGCACCATTACCGGCAATGTGGCAACAGTGAGCCCAATCTCAAACTCCTTCATGAACCAGTACCCAATAAACGTACCAACCGTCAGGGGAAGGCAACATGCAACCACCGCCCGCAGATCCCGATACACGACGAAAACGAGGAAGATGATTGCCGCATAGACGTAGAGCATCATTGGCAACTCGCTCTCGGCAACCTCATCGTCAATTGCGGCGAGAACACCGGCATTACCAGCAGCAAGGCGCACGCGCACTCCTGGCGTCGGGTGAGCATCACGGAACTGCTTGACCGAATCAATCACTCGGTTAATAGTCGCTGCTTTATGATCGGATAGATATAGGTGTATCGCGGTCATACTGCAGTCTTGATTCACATAACCTCGCACCCGCCCGATCTCGGAACTGAGGCTAGCGTAGTTGCCCGGATCAATCGGTACGACGTTCATTTTCGGATTGCCTTCGTTGTACCCCTGGCTATAAGAGCGCAGCATTCCCGGATAGGAGGAGATGGACACGACACCTGGAACATTCTGTAGCGCATAGGTCAGCTTGTCATCAAACTGACCAACCCCGGGCCTTTCACACGAGTTCGGCGGTGCCTCAACGACGACAGACAGCCAGTCAAGACCCATATCGAAATTGCTGGCAATTGATACCGCATCACGATTGAACCGCGATTCCGGCCGAAGCTCAGGAGCACCTGGTTGCAGCGTTCCAACCACACGATCCCGGCTTTCCCACACCGATGCCGAAAAGACACCCACAAGGATGAGCAAGACACACACTGCATTGCGTGGCTCAGCAACCCGGGAGAGCACCCTCAGCCAATTCGAACGTTGCTCACGCTTTTTCATCATCGAATCAGCATACTTTTGATCGAAATGAAAATAGGATGCCGTTAGCGGAAGCATCACGAGGTTAGTCAGAATTTTGAACCCTACACCAAGAGATGCGGTAATCGCCAGTTCCCGAATCATTGGAATCGGGATAAGCAACAGTGTGACAAATGACACGAGCGCCGTCACAAGCGCTAGCGTGCCAGGAATGAGCAGCCCGGTGAAACTGGTTCGCGCTGCTTGCATGGATGATTTTCCGTGCGCGAGCTCTCGTGTAATGTAATTGATCTGTTGAACGCCATGTGACACACCAATGGCGAAGACGAGGAAAGGAACCAACACTCCCAACGGGTCAAGACCAAATCCCAATAACTTCAGCGAACCAAACTGCCACACTAGTGACGTTAGAGAGCACACGATCGGAAGTACTGTGAAGCGAATCGAATGGCAGTACCAATAAACCGCAAGCGCAGTCAGCAAGAGCGCAATCACGCAGAACATCAATACGGATTTTGCGCCGTCGGCAATATCACCAATCTGCTTCGCGAATCCAATTATCTGAACTTCGTAGGTGGAATTCTCGAAAGGCTTCCGAATGGAGTTTTCGAGAACATGATTGAATTCAACATAATCCAGCTTTTTCCCATCCGCCCCGAGCTCACTAAGCTCAGCGGTGATCATCGCCGCCTTCCCATCACGCGATACCAGCGATCCAACAAATCCCCCTTCGACCGTTGAGCGTCGAATCTGCGAAATTACTTCCGCACTCAATCCATCGGGCGTGATCGTACCTGGAATCAACGGCTGAGATCGGAAACCCTCCTCTGTAATTTCGTTAACAAAGCTATTTGGTGTCCACAACGATTGCACGCCGAGACGATCAACATTCGGAAGGTATACAACCGCCTGAGTCAAAGCGGCAAGCTTCGCCAGTCCGTCCTTCGTCCAGATCGTGCCATTACGCACGCGCAACACTACAGTAAGGCGGTTCGCAGAGAAGAGGTTCGCCCGATACTGATTGAGTGTTTTCACATATTCGTGACCGACCGGTATCTGCTTTTCAAAACCGGCATCCATTCTCAACTGCGCGGCAAAGAAAGCCATAACGGCTGTGAAAATTACAAATACCCCCAAGACTGGCCCTCGACTACGAAACAGCCAGTCTTCGATACGTTTGATACGTCGACCTAACACGTTTTTTCTCCTAAGACGGAACCCTCATGACTGAAGGTCCGTCGCAAGCCTTCAATTGCTCACCAGTTTCTGGTGACGAACAATCCGACAAAATTGCGATCTGCGTACGGCTGAGAAAGTGCATTACCGCCAAAATACATCGTATAGTTCAGGCCGGCTTGCCAAACGGTCGGATTTTGGTTGAACAAGACATATAGGTTCACTGACTTCGCCCCACTCATGTAGTTCGCAGAGAGAGTCGGCGTGTATCCCGACAACGCAGCAGAAAAAGTCACGCCCGGCGTCACTTGCCAGCCAGGAATTACGGTACCGTCATAAGTCCAGTTAAAATCGAGCGTGATACCCGTTGATAGTGCCGTACCCTTGGGGGCCGCGATCGGGTACCCCAGGTTGGAATTCGCCAACCATGTTCCGTACCCAGCAGCGGGGATCTGATACGTGGGTGTACCGTTGACAGAGCCGTAGAATTTCGAATCCGTATTCAGACCAGGAAAGTGGATTGCAGTGAACTCACCCGTAAATACGGCCATGTCTGCGCCCAGGTACTTCAGGAACGGATAGGAAGATTTCGTAAGATTCAACTGGGCGTTGATATCGAACTGAAATTTCTTCATTTCCGAATACGCGTTGCACGTTCCCGCTACGCCGTTGGTGTTGACGTCGGCCGGACCGCCAACTCCATAGCATCCCGAGAGTGCGACTGCTTCACGTGGGCGATAGGAAAGCTCACTGCCGATTGCCCAGTCCCCAAGGGAGAAGTTCGCACTCACCCCAAACAATTGACGATTCGGAAGATACGAGAATTGTGCGCTGCCGTTAGCAAGATTAGTCAGAACGGGCGTTTTATCCGTGTAGTTCTCGTAATAAAATGCAAATGTTGCATCGACGAAGCTCGGGTGGTAACCAATCTTCACACCGTACTGCGGACGATTGCTGGGCAAATTGTTGCTAAAAGGCACCCCAATCGGGCTAGTCGGGAGGCCAGTATACGCACCATTAACAAGGTTGTTATTGGTTGCGTTCAGCGTACCATTGCTAACTACGCCATGACCGCCCGCAATGGTGCCGCCATCAAGGCCACCTACGTTGAAATTGTTACCACTGACCGATGCCGGCTGCGAACCACGACCAAAAACATCCGATGCCGACCAAAAGCCCCCCACTGGCGGGTAGCGGTTACCGACCCATTGCCATTGATAATAGGCTTCTGTTGAAAAACCGGCAGGAAGACTGCTTGCAAAGCTAATCATGGGAGCTGGCAACAGCGCCTGCTTCAGCTGCGTGCCCGGAACAAGTAGCTTCTGGATATCTAGACCGTTAGTAGCATTGATGCCACCAGATGCAAAATAGCTTTCACCCCAGTTGATAACCTGGTTACCGACGCGAACATGCGCGCGCTCGTCTCCGATATGAAAATCTTTCTGTGCCCAAAGATCCAACAATTGGACGTTGCGAACGAGCTGGTTATATGCGCTAGGTGCCAACTCTGTTCGTTGCGTGTGCGCCGCCGCAAAATCATACATGCCAGTACCGCGGATCATGAATTTGTATCCTTCGGACGGCATAGTCAGCAGCAGCTCGGAGGTGAGGCTCAGGTATGCGCTGGTAGGTTGGTACTTACGGTAGTTGAGGTCACCATCGTCGCCGTTCGCCCATTGAGCGGTATTCGCTCCAGGCCCGCAATTAGCCGTATTGGGGTCACCGGTCAGCGAGCAGCTCGGATTCTTCGTTCGAACCGACAGACCACCGGTTACGTTCGTGTTCCACTGCCCCTGCAGGTCACCGAATCCGGTGCTGAAAGAGTACGCATATGCTTGACCACTTGCCAGAACGGAGAATACCGTTGGCACAACGAAACTTAGGACTTTCCTCTTCACTTTGCTCTCCCCTGCCGATGGTTTCCGACGAATTGTCTGAACAGCGACCCGTATCAAGTACGCAAGCGCTCAGTCACTTGACTTCGAAAATTTACGATCTCTATGCAACTGATGTCCCTGCGTGACTTCGCTCTGCTCTGCTCTGCCCAGGCCTATGCATGAACGCCGTCTGCACTCTTCGGTCCGCCTAGGCTATTCAGCCACATCGCACACTTAAGTCAGACATTTGTCGTGTCTCACAGATTAGCCACACATAAACCCGATCCAAAATCCCCTTGGCCCTCGAGATTTTTTGTCTCACTCACTTTAAGTGTAGACAACCAATCCGCCTCTATTTTTTGGTTTCCTTTTTGTTCCCAGCCGTCCGTGAACCACTCGTTTGCGCGATTCCGTTTTTCTGGAATCTCGTAGGGATACCGTAATCGATATCAATCGAGTGCGTCGACAACGACCAACCACCTCCCTGTCAGAACGCAGACCAGCCGTTCCGAGCAGGGAGTGTTAGCTATTTCCTCACTGCGAACTGACAGCCTGCAGGCTCTCACCCGTGAAAAAACCCTCGGTCAGACGTCGGTCAGACTTCGCGTCCTGAATATTCTTGAAATCTTTTCCTGTACCGATGATCGTCATATCAAGAATGTATCGACCATTGATCAGATCGTTCTGAATGAAGGCATTAAGATTGCACGCACCAAGATCCCATTGCGGAGTAATGTAGTTTTCCTTCGCTTTCCAGATCTTCCCTTGAGCGTCGTAGTCATCTCCGAGCGCAGCGATCCAGCTGTCTTCGTCCAGGTAGATGACCTTCTTAGGCGTCGAGTGGCGCATGCCCTGTTTGACAGTTCCAACCAACTCCCAAACCCGGTGCAGTTCGTAACGACGGAACGCTGGATTCACGAAATGAGGTCCAGTGACGTCGCTGAGCTTAGCCGTCGCGTTTTGCATCGCAAAGACGTTGTAGGGGATATAGATCTCTTTCTTGCCAACCAGCTTCCAGTCAAACCGATCGGGAAGGCCGTTAAAGACGCCCGTTGAATCGATCGTATACTCATTCTCATAACCGATCATTGGCGCGTCATAGGTGTATGCGGGAAGGCGTCGAACGCGTCGCTGCCCTGTAAAATAGTAGAATGTGTCGGCGTCCTTACCAAAGTAGTTTCGCGCCATCGTTCCCTGCCCCGCAAGGGCAGCCGGGCTACTATAAACGTAATACTGTCCGCTCTGGAGTCCACCAGACTCCTTAGGGCTGTGCTGCCCCTTGGCTCCCCAAGGGAAGTATCCCAAAGCTTCTGAATGGTATTCAATAGACTGAGTTGAACCTGTCCGCGGCGAGAGATAGGTCAAGATGTCAGGATAGACGGTTCCCGCGCCCTGATATCGCACCAAGAAGTTCCACAGAGCCTGAATCCCGTTTTGAGGCACAGGAAACGGAACGCCGGGCAGCACCGCGTCTTCCAACGACCATCCGTTACTCCCAATCGCCGACTTCGACGCCCCATCCTTCGTGTTTTGTGCGACATCCTCGGGCACACCACAATCGCGGTGCGTCGGGTAGACCGGCATCGTATACCCTGGAACATGCTTGAGCGTCTCGATCTGACCAGGTGTCAATTTGTCTGCATACTTGTCGACGTTGGATGCGTCGATCACGAAGAGCGGCTTTTCGTCCTTGTATTTCCAATGGTCCTTCCGGGGCTTGCCATACGTCCAGCTCCCCACAGGCTTCGCCTGTCCCTCAAAAGCCGGAATCTGACCATCCTTGCTCCCCGCTTTCTCTGCCCCAGTCGCAGTCAGCTCATCACCGAGCTTCGAAACGTCAGCCGCAGCGACCGGCCAAGAATGGACCGAAAAAAGCGCCAGCGCTGTAAGCGCAAACATCGACTTTTTCATCTTCATGACCTTCTCTCCTCTTTATGAACTCGCACTTATCGTCGGGTGCCGACGACAACTCTGGATGCCCACCATTGCCGCCCTCACACACTGGCCAAGAGTTGCTATCCCGCAAACATCCTGACCCGTATGCTTTTAGACTGACCGGTAAGTATAAAAACAGCCCAAAAAAAACAGCGCAACGTTCGTGGCTGTGTTTCCTCTGGATGCATCGTCCTAGGCTGGCCATCGTCCCAGTGCTGGCCTCCGGTCAGTCTCCTAGGTAGACGCTACAGTAGTTACGACGCTAGCACCTCTGTTACGAAAATCTACGACAACGAATATTTTGGCACAAGCTTTTTTTTCCACAGCTAGACCTAAAATGACGAAACCCAATCTGGGCAAGGACTCGCGCGGTGCCGGTACTTCCCCTAGTCCCGTTTACTCGGCACGTGGCCAAATCGCATCGCGGTAGGGGAAACACTGATTCACCGTGTACCTTCTTCGCAGCTCGTACGTCCGCATGCGGCCGGCGCACGTCGGAATAGTGCCATCCGATTGACCCGGTCCGAAACTCGCGTCCCCCCTTCGTCCGCACGATATAGACAGGCTCGACGGCGCGATGCACGTACGGAGCCAATTGTGGCTACGTCGGTCAACGTCCTCGCAGGCATCGTCATCCTGATCGGTCTTCGAAGTACTACTTACCCGATGATGTGCTTCTATGAGCACTTATTCCTCGGACGTACGGTGCCGCGCTGGAAGTCAATGCGGCACCGGCACAGGCCTCAAAGCGAGCACGCTCGGAAGTAGATACCGCTTCGAACAGTGAACCGGACATGACACTGTCGACGTCTTCTTTGGCGTCGACGGAGGGAAAAGCCAGCATCACACCGGTGCGCTCGATCTCAACTGCAAGCGTCTCTGCAACAAAACGCGACCCGGCGAAGCTGGTCGATCCGCGCGCCCTCACCCCGAACTCAAGACTCGCGTCCGATTGCTGTTCGTCGTAGATCTGTCCTGGACCATCAGTGCGCTCCCTGCAGCCGTCGCCCCGAAGGCACAGTCGCCGTCTATTTGCCCGGACTTGCCCTGCGTCGCAGCTTTGTACGCGGGCGAAGCCCCAGGACCGATGCCCGAGACACTGCGATCACGCCGATGCAGTACGCTCGATTCCGCGGACCCTGCGCCCGCTTCGATGGGCCGACGAGAAACTCGCGGGGGCTACCCTATTCTGCAGCTTCGATGACGACTTGGCAGTTCACCTCACACGAACCGGCAACCGCATTCGCGCGCCGCCAACTCCGATCCATCCACCACTCGACCCCGTTCACTGATCACTCTTCGACCAGCAAGCGCTGCTCGATCTAACCGTCGCTCGCTGCGCTTGCCTCCACCCGCGAGAGGACCGGCGCTAACCGCCCGCCCAAGCTCACCGCGCGCGTGGGCACGGCATTAACCGAGCAAGCTCGATCGTGTTCCGCACGCAGGCCGCTACCATCGGTACACCTCCCTCTGGCTTAGCAACTTGTCGTCGTCGTGGTTGAGGGATCGAAGTTTGCCCCCTCTTTGGCCAGTCCTGATCGACATTCCGGACGTCGGAGTCAAGACTACGGCACACCCCGATCGAAGTTGCCGACAAACCACCTCATGGGCTCATTGCTCGCGCAAGATCCAACAATGCAGAACTCCGCTACAACGCCCTCTTCACGCTCGAACGGCGCCGCCGCAACGCGTGGTCGAAACGCAGCGCGACGACTCCATTTACCAATCCAAGTTAGCCCTGACCTCTTGACAAAAGATATAGCCGCCTTGGACGTCGGGCATCGGTTCCACGACTTGGAACGAGTTGCGCCACTCCCACGATGCTTCCCAACATTGACTTCTGGGGTGGTTAGGGCAAACTGACCGCTCAGTCATAAAAAATGTCCATCCGTTCACTGATTTATCTCTTCCCCCAAGATCGCCCGGCGGATGTGTGTGGCATACCTTACGGATCGTAATAGGATCCGGCACAAGGTGCGTCAGGCGACTACCCCAGAGAAATCTATAAAGGAATTTCCTATGCCAATATTCAAGTTAGATGACAAGATTCCCGAGATTCATGAGACTGCGTTTGTCGCCGAGACGGCGTCGATCATCGGAGATGTCGTTCTCGAGAAGAATGTCAGCGTTTGGTTTGGAGCGACGCTTCGCGGCGATGACGGGAGCATTCGTGTCGGCGTAGGTTCGAACATCCAGGAGAACGCAGTGCTTCACGCAGATGACGGATACCCTATCCTCATATCCGAAAACGTTACAGTTGGACATCAGGCCATGCTGCATGGCTGCGAGATCAAAAAATGCGTTCTGATCGGTATGCAGTCCGTAATCATGAACGGCGCCATAATCGGGAATCACAGCATCGTTGGAGCGGGAGCGGTCGTCACAGAAGGAAAGATCTTTCCCGAACGTTCGCTAATCCTCGGATCTCCCGCTAAGGTTGTGCGACTTCTCGATGACCGTGAAATTCAGGACCTCGAGAGAGGAGCCGTTCATTATGTCAACCGACGGGGGCAATACAAACGCAGCCTCGTTCGAATCGGATAGTATGGACTCCGGTCCTCACAATAGCAACTACCGGAGTGGCCAAAATCGACCCGGATCATATCAGCGGATACGGACAGTTTACTCAGAAGGCTGTCAGCGATTAAACCCAGTTCGAGTTACAAACAACACAACGGAGGGAACGCATAACGTGCGCCCCTCCGGGTGTTTCAGGGGGCTGCTCCACAGCCCCTAACAGCTCTTAGGTAATCGCTCGTTTTGGCGCCATCAGCAGCAGCCATACCAGCGCTACAGCATAGAGAACTGGAATTGACATAAAGAGCATCTTATAATTGTTGTGCGTGATTGTGAGCATATAGCCAACAATCTGCGTCATGAACATACCACCAACAGCTGCACACATCCCACCGAAACCAAATACCGTTCCGACAACATTCCGGGGCGTGAAGTCCATCACGATACTGTAGATATTAGAGATCCACGCTTGGCCTGCTGCAATGCCAAGAGCAATAGCCAAAACTGCTGTCCATAAATGACTTGAGTCGGCCGCGACAACACTAATGACGGCGAGTGCACACAGAAACATGGCGCTAAGACGCGCATGAACTGGTTGCATGCCACGGCCGATCAGGAACGACGAAAGGATTCCCCCACCGATGCTGCCAGCGTCAGCCGCAAGGTAGATGACGATCAAGGGCAACCCAATCTGATTTACGCTGATGCCCAATGAGTAACGCTGATGAAGATACGGGGGCAACCAGTACAGATAGAACCAGAACACCGGCGCCGTCAGCGTAAATGCGATTGCGAACGCCCATGTTCCTCGCATTGCAAGAATCCGATGCACCGGGACGCGAACCATCGGCGATTCGGTACCGCTCCTTACGTGCTCCAGTTCCAATTGACTGATCTTCGGATGCTTTTGCGGATCGTAGTAGTTTCGTGCCCAAATTACGGCCCATACCACTCCCAACAGACCAATCGCCACGAATACCGCCTGCCACCCGAGCGCAAGCAATATCAGCGGAAGTAGAATCGGTGTGATGATGGCACCGACATGGGTGCCGGCGTTGAACAGTCCCGTTGCGATTCCTCGTTCCGTTGCAGGAAACCAAAGCCGGACAATCTTAACACCTGACGGATAGTTTGCACCCTCAGTCAGGCCCAGAACTAGTCGGCAAATCATGAAACCAGCTACCGACGTGCTCAACGCGTGCAATCCGGTCGCGATGCTCCATAAAAAGACGGCAATGAAAAATACGCGCTTCACGCCAAATCGATCGATCAAAGTGCCCTGTACGAAATATCCAACTGCATAACCGGCCTGGAACCAGAAATTGATATTGGCATAATCCATTGTCGACCAACCTAGAGAGACGCTCAAGATTGGTTGCAGTATTCCAAGTGCCGCACGATCAATGTAGTTGAGCGCTGTCGCAGCAAATACCAGAGCAAGCATGGCCCAGCGCAATCGCCCCACTGAAAATGCTTGGCGCATTGCGTTGGCCCGAGTTTCCCGGGCCCCGACAAGATCGGAGTCGCGCGTAATCGGCATGGTTTCTTCCCTACATTAATCAAAGGTTGACTGGTCGAGAGTCAGCTTCCGCGAGGCCGGACGAACGCATTTTCCTGCCGCTCTCCGGCCAACTTCGAACGTCAGAATCGATGGACGATAGCAACTCGAGCCCCAATCTGACGATTCGTCGTAGACATCAGTGCTGCCGTACCCTGATAGAGATCCGCGTATCGCGCATCGCCAGCTGCTTGCTGCAACGCAATCAGGCCATATACCTCCGTTCGCTTAGAAAGTGCGTATCTCGCGCCCGCGATAAAGCGATGATATTTCAACGTCTCCTGCAAGTAATCGATGTGTCCGACAGTGTATAGATATCCGCCAATCAAACGCAGTGCCGGTGTCATTTGGTAGCGGACCGACACATCGTAGTTATCGTAAGAGACATCACTCGCGGTACCGTTTGCCTCCGAGAATCGCGTTCGGGTATAGATCCCACCGATGGTGACACTATTAAATGCATAGGTGCCACCCGCCGCGAGAATGCTCATGTGATCCGGGTTCCCGATATAGCTCCAAGGCCCATTCGCGCCAATTGACGAGCCGCTCGTGTTGGCTAAGAAGTGACCGTCACCGGTCGTGAAAGACTGAGCTGGTCTATTTGCGTAGAGGTAAGATATAGCAACCCGGAGGCCACCTGCAAAATAATCCGTGCCGATACTCAAAACCGGAATAGTACGCCGCGGACCAGCGCCCGTCGAATTGCTGAAATTCATCAGCATGCCGACGCGAAGCCCAGCAAGTACAGGGCTCGTGTATTTCACTGCATTATCGATCCGGAAGGAATTGACAATATTATCGACGTCCGTTGCATGCGCCGCATACGTTCCGAGCTCAGACGTCGTTGACGCGAACTGCATGAAGTCCACGACTGAATCATATTGCCTACCGAATGTGACGGCCCCGAACCGGTCCGATGCCAATCCCACATATGCCTGCCTGCCAAATTCACGCCCACCTTGAGCCGTCACGCCACCGGGAAGATTGAAACCACTCTCGATACGAAAAATCGTCGCGAAACCACTCCCAATATCCTCGCGCCCCAACAATCCCCAACGACTTCCGTAAACCCCAGTGTAGGTTCCATCGCGCATAGCATAGATATTCTTGCCATCCGAATTATTTACAAAATCGATACCGTTATCTATCAAACCATATAGTGTTACCGAGCTCTGCGCACTCGCACCTCCAATGGAGAAAAATACAAGCGACACCGTCAACACCATAGTAATTTTATTTTTCATTCGCATACCGAATTTACTTGACCGCCGAGATATTCAAAATATCATTTGTCGACCGTGAGCTCCCTCACCGCTATTTCCGCCAAGAATCGTTTCTGACACCATCCCGAGATGGTTAGGAATGGAGAGACGGCGAACGGCTACACGAGTTTCCGATCCGGAGATGTCGTCACGAGGTTAGAACTTATATGACGTAAATTTGTCCGTCAAGTCTATTTTTAGACCAATGGGTATGCCTACATGTGCGCGCACATCCGATCCGGGGAAGCTCATCTAAACACGGACTTGTACCGTTCCAGCTCATCAGCGCGGAGAACGCCCACCACCTGCCCGAGTTCCCGCCACGTAAGCCATGAAGTCTCGTGACCGAGACCGCTCAGACGGAGCGGTGAACGCCCTATGATTACCCATTAGCCGCAAGCTTTCGACTTTGCCCTGCCTCAGTTTATCCAGCGGCCGTCACCCTATCGTAGGCGGGCGGCGGAATTGGCATCGAAGCAGAGCAAATCATGTTTTCCAACCGGCTTTGACTACCGCAAGCCGCACTGCCATGGGAAGTCAGTCCCATATGTCGCTTGAGCGGCGCCTACGATACCGCAACAGCGCGCTCAAGCGCACCACACTAACTCCCCTACTCTTTGTCTTGGGAAAGCAGTCCGGCGGCCTACGACAACCTTACGGACGACCAAGTAGAGCGCCGCAACCACGCACCGATCGAGCGCGGACACATCTACACTTGGACTGCGTATTTGTCACACCATGTGATGGCGCCATCTTGACCCTGTGCGATCTTACGATTTCACGCTGCACACTGCCTTTTCAGCAGACGATTCGCTCGGCACGTAGGAAACCAAAAGGCCCCAGACAGGATCCGGCAGTCGACAAGGAAGCCTCTTGGTCACCCAAATTCACATATCGCACACCGGCATCGTGGATGCAACCACGCGTATTTTGAATCGCGTAGACTAGGTAGCTACCCTAATCTTTACCAAATCAAATGTTGACCCTGTCTTCGTTAGTCGTGCGGTTCTGGAGTTTCAACGGCGTCGCCGGCGCTCTTGCTGCGGAGGTAGGACATGATCCGGGCCGGATTCGGCTGCTCAATGCGGTGAGGGCAGTGGGTGCCTCGTTAGTTTCCGCCATTATCCTCTATCAGTTCACCATTCAGTTCAAACATCCAATAGCACTTGCGGCACCCGGGTTCTTAATTTCATTTCTGTGGGTACTTCTTGCGCGCGAGAATACATTTCTCGGGCAAATCAAAATGCTACTCGCATCAAGCACGATAATTTCTGCAACCCTAATCATATCTCCCCTTCTTAGTAATTTCCAATTATCGTTTGGCGCCACATATCTTTGCGCCGGGATATTTATTGGAATTTTACTCCAAGATTGTATGCGACGCGCTTTAGGCATAACAGTGATCTGGTTCGTCGCAACTTGCGTTGAACTCTATTTGAGCCCACCGATTACGGCAATTCCGTTTCAAATCGCATCGGTCGCAATTGGTGCAGTGTCAACGTTAGCTATTTGCATTCTTTTTTTCCCTCACTCACCCATTCGTATATTGCAAAGCGCTCTGCTCGACTTTCAGTGGAATTCGAATCTCATACGTCACAGCGCACTCAACGGCTCATCACGAGTCGATGTTCGCAAGAAGGCCAATCAGAGGGCATGCGGCCGAATGAGTCGGTCGATAGCGGTGATCGAAAACGAACTGCGCGGTCATCGCTCTCCTCAGTCAGATTCTCTCTTTCATGCTTTGACTCGGGCCCATGCTGCCTGCTGCTATTTGGCTAATCCAGAAGCGCAAATCCTACCGCCAACGTGCAACTCCGCGATACATGACAACGGTTCGGCCGAGTGGCTACGCGGTAGGATGTCCGCACGCATCGCCCTGCTCGACGAATCCATATCAACGCTGCGTATTATTGCCGAGAAGATTGAGATTCGCCCAATCGCTCTTACTGCCAAGAAACCAATTTCTATAAAATCACTCGCGTGGCGACCCGCGATTCAAATCACATCAGCCGTCACGGCGGCACTGTTACTGGCAGAATTCCTTGTTCCTGGTCGATGGTACTGGGCGGTGGTTACAGCAAATGCCGTCCTTGCTCGCTCTAATACCGCAACTCTTCATAGGAGCTTTCTTCGACTCGTCGGCACCGTCGCGGGTTTGGTAATAGGATTGGTGGCGGGCTGGATCATCGGTGGAAATTTGATGCTCGCATGTGCAGCAATGTTTGTCGTTATTTTTGCGCTGCACTTCTACATCCCTGCCAACTACGGAATCGGAGTGTTGTTTGCAACGATTTTCGTCGGTTTGTTGTACGCCTCGCTCGGATTCTCTGAGACTCAAATCCTTCTCACGCGTCTCGAAGAAACTGGGATTGGCGTCTTGGCCGCGATATTTGTTTCGATAGCGCTATTTCCGACTAAGACAGTAAGCGAGGCATCGTTAACCGAGCGTGGCGTCCTCATTGCATTGATAGAAGCCGTAGACACACTCGCCAACGACTCCAAAGAGAGCCTTTACAACACGTACCAACAATTTCGCGTCCTTGATCAAAAATTAATCGAGGCAGAGCTAGCACTGCGACCGGTAATCACCTTAGAAGGCCTTATTGGTAGGCGGACCACCTACGAGCGATGGATCTGCCTTGAGGACTGTTGCTCATGGCTCAAGATTGCGCTTCACGATCTGGATTTGGATTCGTCGAAACCAGCAGAAACCCCGACTCATTTTCGATCGCTGGCATCCATGCTAAAGGGTATCGTGGATGGAACATATGTACTACGAGACGGGTCGGGCCAGGCACTTCCGTACCGCGACAGAAATGAAGACGCAACAGCCAGAGCTGCGGCCGCACTCGATCGATACTGGGCGGCAAACCGCCGGCAATCCTGATCTCGTCGGCCCATAGCAGCATGGGATTGGAGTGCAGCGACCGTGTCAGAAGACACCCAGCGATCGGCTGGTTGCACCCAGTCGGCCCATTTGAACTACCATGAATACCGACACTGCCTCTCGAAAAGTCAGTTGCAGTTCCATGAATCACAACCCACTCAACCGGGCTGGTTTCCGGTCTCAATCTCTCCCGGAAGAACAGAGATTTCGTTAGCAAATTGGAGGAGCGGCACCATATCGACTACCTCATGGTGGATGAGTGAACGCCGCTGCCTGCAAACTTCCCGTGACGCGACACCATCCCAGTCGGGTGCGTAGCCGCGTGCCTCGACGTACCTACCACTTCTTGACAACCACCCATGCACTGCAACTTCAATTGATCGCAGTGCACTAGATCCATGCATGTAATTAGCACGCCAACGCAGGATAACAGGAGCGGCTATCGCGATTGCCTCTTCCAAGCGATTCAGTTCCGCGAATCCAAAGGCGACGACGAGTCGGCTTCGTTGAGACGCTGTCGTTATCAGATCGAGGGCTTCAATGAGCTCATCGCAGTGATATTTTTGTAGCATGAGACTGCATGCGACAGCAGTCAGCAGGTTGAGTCGTGGTCGCGAACTAGAGATCGAGGCCGCGGCAATAGACCAGTGATCTATTGCCTGATTCGCGGCACTTAACGCTACGAACGGATCACGCCGCGATATTGCACTCACAGACCGAAGGTGTGAAGCAGCTGCGCGCAATACCGCGCACGAGAAACCGTCCCCGTGCTTCCCCGACAGTTCACTGAGGTCATTGAAGTCGCCTCCGGCAGAAGCGTGCTTGAGCACTTCTCGCGCAGCTTCCAGCCGCTGACACGCCGACGCAATTCTGGCGATATCGTCAGAACTGCGCCGATTCAGCCCCGACTCCGAGCCGTTCCGATGATGGAAATCGACCAAAAGCACCTCGTTTCGCCTTGCACTGTATTGGGTGAACCCTCAAAGCTTCGGGACCCGGCCAGGCCAAGGAGCGACGGATTCCATTTGGGCTGCCGCCACGAGGATTTGATCTTCTCGGCCAAAGCAAGCAATAACTTGTACCCCAATCTTCGCGGACGAGTGAGAACACATCTGCTATAGATCAATGAACTCGGCCACTTCTTCAAGTGACGCGCGCGAAGTACGATAGCCGTTAGCCGAATGAGACTCGTCCGGCCAACCAAGCGATACACCGTACACAATGTGTTCCTCCGCCGAGATCCCTAGCTGCTCACGAATCACATCGGCGCGATATGCAATCGATGCCTGCGGGACAGTGCCGACACCAAGAGCGGAAGCTGCGAGCATGAATGTGGTCAAGTACCCACCGCAATCCAACATACCGCGTGCGCCAAGTGTAGCGGGAGTGGTGACAAGAGCTAAATGCGGGGCTCCGAAGAAGCGATAGTTTTCAAGTGCCTGCTTCCCCGATGCCGTACGGTCTCCGCGCTGGATACCAAGCGCACTATATAGTTGCCAGCCACAATCGCGCCGCCGATTTTTATAAACGCCAAAATAGCTTGCGATCGGTGGTATATCCGCAACGGGGGCTGCTCCGCACAGTGCGCGCTCGTACATAGCATGACGAAGTCGATCTAGCGCAGCTCCGCTGATGATCCTTACTCGCCATGGTTGTATATTGCAGTCTGACGCGGTCTTTTGCGCTGCAGATAATATACTTAGGATAACGTCTCGTGCGACAGCATCAGCTTTAAAAGCTCTGCACGACCGTCGTTCGTCGAGAAGCCTTTTCAGCATCTCAAATCGCCTTTGACCTCGGCTCTCTTCG
>NZ_QTQF01000066.1:0-24997 GCF_003854235.1 Burkholderia sp. Bp8998 | reverse complement strand
GTTCGGAGAGCGATTTATGCAGGCGCGCGGATAACGCGTTGTTCAACCGCCTCACCCACAAAAATGCGGACAGGTTCGGTGATCGAAGCCTGATCGCTCGCGTGGAAGCCACCCGCGAGGGTTAATGCCGTTCAGTTAAGGTCCTTTTTGAGGACGCGGATGGCATAACGTTTCGGTACAGCCTTCACGGCCCGCTCGAATTTTCGACCGGGCCGTTCTTCTTTGAGGAGCGCGACCAGACGTTGCCGCAGTCGTTGCAACAGGGCCGGGAGTTTGCCCTGCGCCCGGGTGACAGCGGCCCAGTGCAATTCGTACTGGATGACATGGAAGGCGCGCACAAAGCTGATCTCGGTCGGCTCGCACTTCACCGCAAGCGCAGCCTTGGCAATCTCCAGTCGCACGAGGTTGTAGGCGATCAGCGCGCCCCAGATTTTCTGATACACACCCTCGACGCTGCGGCTGCGCAGGGTCAGCGCCATGCCCATCATCGTCTGCTTGAGTTCTCGATAGCTGGTTTCAATTTGCCAGCGGCGTGCGTAGCACGCCGCGATGTCGGCGCTCGTGTAGCGTTTGCGCTCGAACAGCGACGTTAGCAGGACGCGCTTGCGGGCACTTGGGTCGACAACGCTGATGGCTCGCGCCTGCCACACCTCAGGCAGGTCCGGGCATTTCTTGCGTGCCTGCGGCGACACGCGCATGCTCACCACGGCATCGTCAGGTGTCCCCTCGATCACTTCCCATTTGGTGTTGGCCGTGGCCGGGATGAGGAAGCGACGGTTCGAACCCGCGCCGGTCAAGCCACACAGGACTTCTGCAGATAAAAACCCCTTGTCGAACACCGTCAGCGAATCATCGGGGATGGCGTCGAGCAGATCTTTGGCGTACAGCATTTCGTTCGTGCCGTACGGACCGAACGTCGCGCGGCGAATCAGGTGCGTGGGCACGGCAGTCAGCGTCACGCCGCGGACCTGCGGATAACTGGCGATGGTGTTGCTGGCATAAACCTGGGCGCCGAAATGAGCCCGATGCTCGGGGGTATCCGCCGTCCTCAGCGTCGTGCCATCCATCGCAAACAGGCTCAACCCCTTGAACAGGTATTGTTGACGGTCCTGCTCAGCCCACGCTTGGGCCGACAACTCGAACAGCGCCTTCAGTGGCTGCGCGCCCAGGCGCTGCCGGGCCTGGGCGACAGCGCTCTTGCTGACGAACGGCGCCTGCAGATCCGGCAGCGCAAGGTCGAGATCGTCGACGACCTCGCTGATCGATTGATGCCGATACAACGCCAGCGCAATAACCAGCCAAACCACCTGCTCAGCGGGCAAGCGGCGTTGCCGGATGCTTGCCCGTCCCGTGTAAGCCACCGCCTGCTCAATCCACTCGTAGGGCAAGTGCTCGCCCAGGCGAGCCCAGTCGGGCGTTTCCTGTTCTTCAGCGAGGAATTGGAGGGCGTCATCAAGCATAGCGACGCAGTCACCGTTTACAACACCCAAAACGAAAATACCGTTCTGAACACCGTCGGCGTCCACGCGTTCCGGCCGACCTCAGTGGTGGAGACGTCAGGTCTCGCGAGCGCAAGAGCCGGCTTCAGATCATCGTGAGTTGCAGCAACCGCAACCGCCCGTTCATTATGGCGGAAGGATTCGCACATCGATCAATTACCAAAATTCGCCAGAACCACTTGACAAAGGACTGCTCATGAAAGGGCACCCCTATAGTCGGAAAGCCACGCATGCTGCACAATGATCGCTTCGATCCCGTGACCGTTCCAGAACACGTGGTGAATTCTGGCCTGAAGCATGCGCAGCGCTTCCGGCTGCAGATCATGGAACGCAAGCAGCACAGCAGGCCGGATTCCGGCACCTGCCATGCGCTCGATGGAAACAAACGGCGGGAAGCCATAGCGGCTCAAAAACCCCTGGATGTCTTCGTCGGAAACAGTGTCTTCGACGGTTTGCAGCAATAGCATAGTCACGATGTCCTTCTCCTGTGCCGTGTCACGCCATGATGTTGACGCCGCCATCGACATACAGCGTTTCCCCGGACACTCTCCGTGCGTACGGCGTGGAGAGGAAAGCGCAGGTGTATCCGACGTCCATGATGTCGACGAGTTCGCCGAGCGGCGCACGGTGGGCTGCTTCGTTGAGCAGCAGACCAAAGTCCTTGAGTCCGGAAGCGGCGCGCGTCATGAGCGGACCCGGTGAGATGGCGTGAACGCGGATACCCTGCGGACCTAGTTCGTGGGCGAGGTAACGCGCGCACGCTTCGAGGGCGGCCTTCACCGGTCCCATGACGCTATAGTTCGGCACGACCTTGCTCGCGCCGTGATAGCTCATGGTGAGCAGCGTGCCGCCTTTATCCATGAGGGGCGCGGCAAGCGCGGCCATACGCACGAAGGAATGGCACGAAATGTTCATTGCTTGCGCGAAACCCTCGCTCGAGCAGTGCACGAGGCCGCCCTGAAGATCGTCCTTCGGTGCCCACGCAATCGAGTGCAGCACGATGTCGAGGCGGCCCCAACGCTGACCTATTTCGGCAAACACCGCGTTGAGCTGGTTCGCATCGGCGACGTCGAGCGACAGGAGCATGTCAGCATCCAATTCCTGCGCGATTGGCTCGACCCAGGCTTTCGTCTTTTCCGTGGCATACGTAATCGCAAGGTCAGCGCCGAGTTCGCGAAACGCCTTCGCGCACCCGTATGCAATCGAGTGTTCGTTGGCTATGCCCGTGACGAGCGCCTTCATGCCTTTGAGCAGGGGGCCTGCCTGTCCGCTGTTTTCCGTTGACATCGCTCACTCCACGATAGCGCGCGTATGGCGCGCAATCATCAGTTCTTCGTTGGTCGGAATGACCCACACCGGTATGCCGCTTGAAGCGGTGGTCACGATCGGTCCGCCCTTAAGATTGGCAGCGACGTCCAGTTCGACACCGAGCCACTTCGCTCGCCGCACGACAGCCTCGCGGACCGCCGCCGCATGCTCACCTATACCGCCGGTAAAAACGAGCGCGTCGATGCCATCCATGGCGGCGGCAAGCGAGCCCAGTTCACGCGAGATGCGATAGACGAAAAGATCGATCGCGAAGCGGGCCCGAGGATCATCGCTTTCGAGCAGCGTGCGCATGTCCGCGGAGACGCCCGATACGCCGAGCAATCCGGACCGGTGATACAGGAGATCCTCCAGAGCACGCGCATCCATGCCACGCTCTTCCATCAGGTACAGCACCACGCCGGGGTCGAGATTGCCGCAGCGGGTGCCCATCGGGAGGCCATCAAGGGCAGTAAAGCCCATCGTGCTGGCCACGCTCGCGCCCGCCACGAGGGCGCACATGCTCGCGCCGTTGCCAAGGTGCGCAACCACAGTGCGCCCCGAGGCCGCCCCGGGGGCGACGTGGGGCAACACGCTGGCGATGTACTCGTACGACAACCCGTGAAAGCCGTAGCGCCGCACGCCGAGATCCGTGACCGCCGCCGGGAGCGCGAACGCCTGGGCCACGTCGGGCTGCGTGCGGTGGAACGCCGTATCGAAGCACGCCACCTGCGGCACGTCTGGCTGCATCTGGTCGAAAAGGCGTATCGACTTCAGGTTATGCGGCTGATGCAGTGGTGCCAGCGGCGTCAGCTTGTCCAGTTCGTCGACCACCGCAGGGGTCAAGCGAACCGGCCGGCTGAAGCGCTGCCCGCCGTGTACCACACGATGGCCGACGGCCACCAGCGTGTGTCCTTCGCGGTGCTCCTCCAGGAACACACCGATGTGTTCGAGCCCGTGCCGATGGTCCAGCTCCGTACCGGCGGTCCACTCCTTCGCGTGGTGCTCGCCGTGACTGTCCAATGCTTCGAATCTTGCGTGCGATGTATAGAGTCCATCGACCTGGCCATGCACGATCAGCTCCAGCGCACTGCTCTGCTCTTCGAACGCCGAGAACTTGATACTCGACGAGCCGGCGTTGAGGACGAGAATCACGTCTGCCATGGCATCATCCCTCGATCTTCGCCGCCTCGCACCGCGCGAGGGCAACGAGCGCGGCCACCGCGCACGAGGCGAGGCGGGTAATGAGCGAATCGGCCCGGCTCGTCAGGATGATGGGCACGCGCGCGCCCAGCACGATACCGGCCGCGTCCGCGCCCGCGAGGAAAGACAGGCTTTTGGCCAGCATGTTGCCCGCTTCGAGGTCGGGCACCATGAGCACATTGGCACATCCGGCCACCGGCGACTCGATGTGCTTGATGCGTGCCGCCTCGACGTCGATGGCATTGTCGAGCGCTAGCGGACCGTCGACGAGTGCCCCGGTTACCTGCCCGCGGTCAATCATCTTGCATAGAGCGGCAGCCTCGATCGTGGACGGCACTTTCGGGTTCACTGTCTCCATAGCCGAGAGAATCGCCACCCGCACTTCCGGAAACCGCAAGGCGTGGGCAAGATCGATCGCGTTCTGCAGGATGTCGACTTTTTCCTCAAGCGTCGGAGCGATGTTGATCGCCGCGTCGGTCACGATCAGCGGATCCGCATGTCCCGGTACATCCATCACGAAGCAGTGGCTGATGCGCCGGCCTGTGCGGAGCCCCGAATCGCGGCGGACCACCTCGGCCATCAGTTCGTCGGTGTGAAGGCTGCCCTTCATGAGCGCTTCGGCCTTGCCTTCGCGCACGAGCTGGACGGCCGCGGCCGCCGAAGCTTCGCTGAACGGTGTGTCGACGATCGGGTAATCGGCGATCGGAAGACCGCATTCCGAAGCGACCGAGACGATGCGCTCGCGCG
The DNA here is from genome assembly GCF_003854235.1 of Burkholderia sp. Bp8998. Classification (NCBI taxonomy): domain Bacteria; kingdom Pseudomonadati; phylum Pseudomonadota; class Betaproteobacteria; order Burkholderiales; family Burkholderiaceae; genus Burkholderia; species Burkholderia sp. Bp8998. Next base: position 20,243 of record NZ_QTQF01000066.1, on the reverse strand, counting down.
GACCGACAAGCGTGGGCGCGATCAGCCCTTGCTGCGCGGCCTCGACCGCCCCCTGCAAGGAACTCCTGTCGCAGGGGTGAACGACGGCCAGAGGCATGGGCGCAAGGTTACGGCATTGCGCAATGAGCTCGTGGTACTTGGCGTGTCTGGATTCCATGTCGGGTTCCCTCACTGACGGGTTGGCGGCACTCACGATGCCGTGGCCCGAACGCGCGGTGCGCGGGCCTTTTGGGGCTGCGACTCGAGCGCGATTGTCGCGCCGAGCACTGACCGGATGGCGCGCAGCGCCTCTTCCTGCGCGGGTGTCGGCGGGATGCGCAGCACCCGCCGGTCGGCCAGCAGCTTGTCGAGCAAGGTCAGGAGCCGGTTTCGGTCTTCCGGGCTGGCGAGCAGATCGGGCAACGTCTGGATAGCCTGTTGCGGCTCAAAAGTCGCGATGAGTTCCTGCTCCCCGCGAATGCGCCGCCAGTCGGCAGGAGGCAAATGCGGCAGGTAGTCGGCATATTCATCGACCAGTTGCTTGACTGTCTCGATGCGCGATAGCGGCAGCGGCTCGCCCTTCGGCGCGAGGAGGAACGCGGTGCGCGCGAGTGCCTCGTTGTAGCCGCCCTGCCTCAGCGAGGCGAGCGCCGCCTGGACGAACGGCAGGCTGCGAGGATCGACGGCGGCGGACGTGCCGGCCCTCTGCTCTCCGAGGCGGTCTGGGTCGTGCATTGCGAAGAGATTCGCGTAGATGGAGAAGAACAGTGCTTCGATGCCGGCGTCTCTTGCCGCCCGGAAGTAGTCGAGCGAGGCGCTGATCAGTTCTGAGCCGCGCTGCTCCACCTTGCGCCAGGGTTCGAGGTCGCTCGCGGGCTGCCGGCTGGCTCTAACAGCATCGGCCATCGGACGCAGCGCGGCCAGCCACGGATTCAGGTCCGAGAGTGCCCAGCGCTGGAGACGCAACGGATGAAAGTCGCGCAGCAACCGCGCGGTCGTCTCGTTCGACGCATGCTGCACAAAGGGTTGAACGAACAGCTCGTAGGCCCGCTGGTTGAACTCCGACACCGCCGCCACGGCCTTGAACGGCTTTTCGTCCTCGCGCCGCAACTCGTTGAAATGCTCGACGGCTTCTTCCAGCCGGTGTTCGGTGAGCGAGACCTCGTATTCGGTTTTGCCGTCTGCGCCCTTCCCCTCCTTGATCGACATGCCGTAGAGGCCGGGCGCAAGCGTCTCGATTGTCTCCAGCACGTTGAAGATCTGCGTGTATTCCTTCTTCGCCACCTTGCCGGAAACGAAGATGCCGAGATGGCCGACGTCCTCGTGCATCAGGGCGACGATGACCTGGCCGCGCGCCTTGATGTCCTCGGTGCTGCTGTATGTGTCAGCGACCCAGTTGAACGCCTGTTGCGGCGGCGTGATGTTGTCACCCATCGATGCGAAAAGGATGATGGGCGAGCGGATGGCGCGCAGATCGAAGGACTGGCCCGACGGACCGGACACTTCGCCGGACCAAAGCTTGTTGCCGATAAAGAGGTTACGGGTGATCCACTCGATCTCTTCCCGGTTCATCAGGTAGTAGCTGCCCCACCACCGCTCGAACTCGATAAAGCGCGCCGGTTCCGTATCGATGTTGGCGAACACGTTGTAGTACTTGTCCCAGAACGTGTTGGCGGGGTTCAGATACTCGAAGTTGTTCACGAGATGCGCGCCGTCGAACTTGCCGTTGCCAAGATCGGCCGACAGGGACGAGAGCCACGTGCCGCCCAGAATGCCTCCGGCATAACGCATTGGATTGGGCGCCTCACTCTCGCCCCACGCCCCGCTCCAGTAAGACATGGGCGCGCCGTTGACCAGGATGGGACCGGTGTCTTCCGGCGACGAACTGGCAAGCATCATCGCGGCCCAGCCGCCCTGGCAATTTCCGACGATCGCGGGCTTGGGGCTGTCTGAATGCAGTTCGCGCACCTTCCGTACGAACTGCTGCTCGGCCGCGCACACGTCGAGCAAGGTCTGGCCGGGCTCTGGCTCCTGGAAGAACACGACGAAATAGACGGGATGACCCGCGCGCAGGGCAACGCCGACCTGCGAATCGTCCTTGAAGCCCCCGATGCCGGGACCGTGCCCGGCGCGCGGATCGATGATCAGATACGGGCGCTTCTTCACCTCGACCACGACACCCTCCGGCGGCCGTATCGACAGCAGAGCGTAGTTGACGGGCCGCTCAAAGTGCCGCGCGTCGAGCACTACGTCATAGTCGAAATGCAACGCCGGCTTGATCCCGGCCTTGTTGCGCTCGATGAACTCGTTGCCGCGTTGACGCAAGGCATCCCAGAACAGGACAGAGCGCTGCGCGAAATCGGCCGTATAGTGCCAGGCACCCCATGGCGTGAACTGCGCCAGGTTGGGAAGGGTGAGCGCGGACCTGCTATCGCCCCCCTTGATTGCGTCGCTCGTCCTCTGCCCGAACCGTTGCCGGGCCTCTTCCAGGCGATTCTGCAACAGGTGCAGGATCTTCACTGCGATCTCGTGATTGCGTCTCAGCTGCGTAACCTGGTCCATCTCATGAATCTCCTCAAGCGAAGCGACTTAACCTGGCACAACTGCTCATTCCTTTGCCTGGTTGCAGAGAGGCTTGGATGCCGACTGGATTACGGGCAGCATCAAGCACGAACAATACGTCATCTGACAAATGCGTCAGTTATGACATGTGTGTCATTGTAACCCCGGTCGATGACAGGACGGTGGAGTTCAGCGGTGGAGCGTCGTTACGCCGCAGCGTGGGAAAATTGCTTGGGGAAAACTATCGGGGGGCGTCGCGAAAGTCAGTCGGAGTCAAGAAACGACAAGAGCAGTCGAAAATCCTCTTGTTTGCCGTCGTGAGGTGTTGCCGCCATCAACAAGACGTGCCGCGAGATTTCGCCCAGCGCTTCCCCGGCTTGAACCGGCGGGTCTCGTTGACTTTCTCCCATACCAGGTTGCCGACAGCTTGTGGGTCTCATCAACGATGACCAGATCCCACCGGCTGACAAAATAACCGCGAGGAATGATGCGATGCCCCGCGGAATCGCGGGGCATCGCAAGGCGGACTGTTAGCAGGTCAATCGAACGTCAATACCATTCTGCCGCTGACATTTCCGTTCCGCAGGTCGGTCAGGACTGCGTTGATGTTGTCGAGCCGCTCGCGTTGGATATGGGCGCGGACCTTGCCCTCCGCGGCGAAGTCCAGCGACTCTTGCAGATCGCGCCGCGTTCCCACGATCGAGCCGCGAACAGTGATGCCGTTCAGTACCGTCGAGAAGATAAGCAGTGGAAAATCGCCCGGCGACAGGCCGTTAAGCGCAACCGTGCCGCCGCTGCGCACCATGCCGAGAGCCTGCGTGAATGCGCTGCGAGAGACCGCGGTGACGAGCACGCCGTGCACGCCAAGGCATGCACGACGGCCGCCTTCATCGGCTGAGCCATGAGGTTCTCGCGTGGCGTTGGCATTGCTGCCAGTATTCGCGGCATACAGCAAAGCGACTTGACGTAGATCAATGGGGTGCATCGAAGCGCACAAGTCCGGCACCGCAAGGATGCGCATCTGATGAGCCGGCACCTACACCTACGGGATGCTGAGTGTCCGCAGGCGCTCCATCGCATCCGTCAAGAGCGATTAGCGACCACGCGCGGATGTTCGGAGGGCCGTCCTGCGGTAAGTCGTGGTGTCGCCCGCGATCGTCTCATGCTGGCCGGCGAGCGGACGGTCGTCTGATTTTCCCGGGCGGCTCATGTGGGTCGGGCGCTGCCCCTCACATCGGGCAGGACTCGGCCATGACCTGCCGTTCAGCGAGCGCGGAAACCAGCCGCTGGAACGGCTGCATTACTCCGGAATCTGACGGACGAGTTACGCGCGCAATTCGGCCATTGCGGATGTTCGGGGAGGCGACGCGTTGTGGCAGTTGCAGGTCCCTTTCCCGACGCCCCAACTTTCCGCGAGTGATCCCCGGAAGCACGCATGCCAGCAGTCAAGAACACGGCATCTGCAAATCGCCAGAACGTCGAAGAAAAATTCCCCACCCCGTTCGGACGGTGATCAGCCGACGACGTGATCGGATGTTTTCCGGGCCGCGCGGCGTCATGCGACGTGGTCGCGCAGTGCTCGTCGCAGGATCTTTCCCGAGCCGGTCTTCGGCAGGTCGGCGACGAACGAAACGAGCCGCGGAATCTTGTAGGCGGCAAGGCGCGTCCGGCAAAAATCCAGCAGTTCCTGCTCGGTCACCGTCTTGCCGTGCGCGACGACGACGAAGGCTTTCGCCAGTTCTCCCTTCAGCGGATCCGCGACGCCGACCACGGCCGCCATTGCCACGGCGGGATGCTCGCACAGCGCGCTTTCCAGCTCGGCGGGGTAGATATTGAAACCGCCGGTGATGATCATGTCCTTAAGGCGATCGACCACGTAGAGATAGCCGTCGGCGTCCATGTAGCCCAGGTCGCCGGTGAGCAGGAACCCGTCGGCGTCGATGGCTTCCGCGGTTGCGTCCGCGCGGTTCAGGTAGCCTTTCATCGTCAACGGCCCCCGCAGCGCCAATTGTCCGGTTTCGCCGTGCGGCAGCGCTTTTGTCGGGTCGTCCGGCGCGACGATGCGGGCCTGCATCGGCGGCAGCGGGACGCCGATGGAACCGAGGCGCCGCTCCCCGAGCAGCGCGTGCGTGGTCCCCAGCCCGCCCAGCTCGGTCATCCCCCAAAGCTCCAGCAGCGGGGCGCCGAAGCGCGCCTCCACCTCGCGCATCTTCGCGACCGGCATGGTCTGGCCGCCGACGGTGCAGCGCGTCAGGCTGGAGAGATCGTACGTGTCGAACCCAGGATAATCGAGGAGGTACAGGTACATGGTCGGCACGCCCTCGAAAAGGGTTGCGCGATACGACTCGATGCTGCGCAGGATGGCTTCCGACTCGAATGTCGTGTGGAGGATCAGGGTCATGCCGTAGGCGATGGCGCATTGCATCACGACGTTGCCGTAGACGTGCGATAGCGGCAGCGCGCTGACGACGGTGTCGGCATCGGTACGCCGATGCAGCGTTGCCGTCATCGCCACGTTCAGCAGGATGGCGCGATGGGTCAGCATCGCGCCTTTCGGCTTGCCGGTCGTGCCGGACGTGTAGGCGATCGTGCCGACCTCGTCGAGCCGGTCCGGATCGACGCCGGAAATCGGCTCGGCCGGCGTTGCGGTCCACTCCGCGAACGTCTCGACCGCTTCGCCGTCGCCATCGAACGACACCAGGACGGGTCCGGTTTCCTCCCCAAGCGCTGCCCGAAGGGCCAGCAACTTGTCGCGCAGCCCGAAGACCACTGCCGCTGCGCAATCCCGCACGATGAACGCGGCCTCCGGCCCCGTCAGCATCGGGTTGAGCGGATTGACCGTGCAACCCGCCTTGAGGATTCCATAGTAGGCCACGATCCATTCCGCGGAGTTCGGCGCAAGGAGGGAGATGGTGGTGCCCGGGCCGTAGCCGCGGCGCTGCAGGCGCGTCGCGACACCGGAGGACAAGCGATCGAGATCGACGAAAGTGAAGTGCCGGTCATCCGTCACCAGCGCCGTTTTTTCGCCAAAGCGCGCGGCGGCGCCGGCGATCAGCGCACCGATTGAAGTCTCCATTCCCGTTCTCCGATAGGTTTCGCGACGGCGCCCGCGCCGTGCGGTTCCGGCTGCTCGTATGGACGGCGGCCGGAAGTCACTTTAATCGGCAAGCTGGCGGGAAGTCTGTCTCGTATGGAACAATCTCGCGAACGAGCCCGCACTCATCCGCGCGACCATGAAGACGTCCGACGAACTGCTCCTGACCACGCCGTGGTTCCCGGCACTGCCGCAACGCCTGCAGGACGGGATTCGCAACGACGTACGCCTGATGATCGTGGAGGCCGGCGGTTACGTCTGTCGGCGCGGCGACGCGAGCCGCTGCTGGTTCGGCGTGGTGGACGGCCTGATCAAGGTGTGCAACACGTCGAGCGACGGGCGGCTGATGACGTTTGCCGGCCTGCCGCCGGGCGCGTGGTTCGGGGAGGGGACGGTCCTGAAGTCTGAGCCCTGGCACTACGACGCCATTGCGCTGCGTCCGTCCCGGATTGCCTGTCTGCCGTCCGCGTCGTTCTTCCGGTTGCTCGACGAAGACATCGCGTTCACGCGCTTCCTGCTCGAACACGTCAACGAGCGGCTCGGACAGTTCATGGCGACGCTGCAGAGCGATCGGCTCACCGAACCGGCATTGCGGGTCGCCAACTGCCTGCTCGCGATGTTCAATGCGCGCCTGTATCCGCTGGGCAACGTCGAGATCCAGCTCACGCAGGAAGAAATCGGCTATCTCTGCGGCGTCACGCGCCAGAAGGTCAATCTCGCCGTTCGCCGGATGGAAACGCTCGGCCTGCTGAACGTCAGCTATGGCCGCGTCACGGTGACCGACCTGGCCGGATTGCGCCGTTTCGCGACACGCACGCCCTGAGCGCAGGCTTGCGCCGCAGATTGTGCCGCGTTTCCGCGGCCGCTTCGGGGCGGCAAGCGACATCCGCCGGGACTTTTTGTTGGCTTCAGAGAAGCGCGCGGCGTCGCGCCGATATGCGACCGCCGACCCTCGACCGCAAGGCCGCTCTGCTAATATTGTAGAAAATATGCAATATCCGCCGCCGCACCGGCGCCTGCCTGCCCGCCATCCCCCGTCCGAACCGCAACATGAACGAGAAACGCCCCGCTCTTGTCTACGCCACGCGCGCCGAAGCCGCAGCGAATGAACTGCGCCGCCGTATCCTGACAGGGGAGTATGTCGACGGCTACCAGCTTCGCCAGGATGCGCTGGCGACCGAGCTCGGCATCAGCCGCATCCCGCTGCGCGAAGCGCTCGTGCAGCTGGAGAGCGAAGGGCTCGTCAAGATCCTGCCCCACAAGGGGGCGATCGTGTCGGAGCTGTCTCCGGAGGACATCACCGAACTGTTCGAATTGCGCGCGCTGCTGGAACCCGTGCTGCTGAAAAAGTCGATTCCGAAGCTGACCGCCGAGGATTTCGCACGGCTCGATGCGATCCTCGAGGAATACAGCGCCGTGCTGCACGCGAGCCAGTCCGGACGCTGGGGCGAACTGAACACCGAGCTGCATCATGTGCTGCTGTCGCGCGCCGACCAGCCGAAGACGGCGGCGATCGTCGCGTCGCTGCTGCAGCAAACCGACCGCTACACGCGCGTGCAGCTGTCGCTGTCCGAGGCCGCGCGCGACGTGGCCGAATCCGAACATGCCGAGCTGGTCGCGTTGTGCCGCAAGGGCGATGCGCGCACCGCGGCATCGCTGCTCAAGCGTCACATCGAGCATGCGGGCGGTGAGTTGAATGCGTTTCTGCGGGATCGGCGTCTGGGTCGTTGAGGGCGTTCACGCACGCGATCGGGCGGATACTTCAGCGTTTCGCGCGGCACGTTTCCGGTCGGATGGCTCGTGTCCGTTGGGTTCTCTGGTCGATTGTCTTGCCTGATTCGTCGAACCGAGCTGTGCGTGCCACGTGATTGTCAGGATTCCTGTTTGATTGGATCGAATGACGGTCGATGTCCGGCGACAGCGGGCCCACCGGATCGTTATGACGGATCGAGCCTTCGATGACTGAGTGCTCCCGATTTTGGGGAGCGATTCGATTCGAAGGGTAATTCCGTCTTGCTGTGGGCGGTAGGCTGTATTCGCAGGTTAAATCACAACAATCGGGAATTATTCAACTTTGAGGCGGGCAACGTATAATTCTATAATATTGTGAGTTATGAGGCCTATCTGGCAGGAAGACCCACTATGTTGGATTTAAGCTTCAGTAAGCCTGGTGAAGTCGTCACACTGCTGTGCGGGCGACTTCGCACGGAGCGGCTGGCATTGCGGATGACACAGGCTGATGTGGCAGCACGCGCCGGCGTCGCAGCCAATACCGTGTCCAACCTGGAAGCGGGACGCAATGTGAGTCTCGATAGTGTGGTCCGTGTGGCCATGGTTCTTGGCCGCAGCAAGGAGCTCGAAGGGCTGTTCTTGCCGAAGCTGGACAGTCTCGACGACATTCTCCGGTACGAAGAAACCGCTAAACGTCAGCGTTCGAGGAAGGCAACCAGACATGATTGAGCGAGTAGACGTCTACTACGATGGCTGGGGAGAACATTGGCGGTGGGGATCGATGGTTTCCACGACAGCCATCACGGGGCGCCCGCTGGTTGTGTTCGAGTATAGCGACGAGGCGAGGAAGAGAGGGCTGGAGCTTTCTTCCCATGCGCTCCCGTTGAACGGGCCCAAGCTGCGGAGAGACTTCCCGTCGCATCAGCTGGGACTGCCCGGGCCGGTCTACGACGCGCTGCCCGACGGCTGGGGCATGTTGCTGATGGATCGTCTGTTCAAACGCCGAGGCTTGAACGTGGCGCGCATCGGGCCGCTGGAGCGGCTGGCTTACATTGGCAGCAATGCGATGGGGGCCATGTCGTTCGAGCCCGTGGCACCGGAGGCTCAGGAGGCGCGGATTCACATTCCCCTCGATCAGCTTGCGGCGGAGGTGCAGGAAGTGCTCGATGGAGAAGGTGGAGCGTTCCTGCAGCAGTTACTGCAGATAGGCGGCTCTCCGCAAGGTGCCCGACCAAAAGCACTGGTCTATCGTGATCCGCGCAGCGGAACCTTTACCACGGTCGCGGCGCCCGGCCTTGAAGCCTGGCTCGTCAAATTCCCGGCGAAACAAGAACACCCTGAGGTGTGCGCGATCGAGATGGTCTATGCCGAATGCTTGCGCATGTGCGGTATCGAGACCCCTGACACGTTGTATTTCGATTTACCCAAGCAGATGGCGGCATTCGCGTCCAAACGGTTTGACCGACAGGACGGCCTGCGCGTGCCCATGCAAAGTCTTGCCGCATTTACCGGTGCCGATTACAGAAACCCGGGTTCCCTGGACTATGTGAACTTCCTGCGCGCGACCCACATATGCACGAATGATGTCCGGCAGAAGGGGCTGGCGTTTGAGCGAGCCGTCTTCAATGTCGCGTTCAACAACCGGGACGATCACCCCAAGAACTTCGCCTGCATCATGTTGCGATCCGGTGAGTGGAAGCTGGCACCGGCCTACGACGTAACATTTTGCGAGGGGCCGGGTGGGTACCACCAGATGGACGTCATGGGGGAGGCCCTGCGAATCCGCAGAGAGGGGATGCTCCGCCTCGCAGAGGAAGCGGAAATTCAGGCGGCGGCGGCCGGCGGCATCATCGACCGCTTTTGCAACGTGGCCAGCCAGTTTGCGGCGCTGGCCAGGAAGCTGTATCCGCATGGGATCACCGAATCGACGTTGCACGCGATTCAAGGCCGAATCGATGAGAACATCGCTCTGCTACGCTAAAGCCGCACGGCCCCAATTCTCGAATTCACCCGGACTACCCGCCACCGATTCCCTGCAGCACCTTGCCGGTGCCGCCACACACCACGCACTGCTGTCCTTCCACCATGCCTGTGCCGCGGCACACGCCGCACAGATCCTCGCCGACGCCCGGCGCATCGGGCGGCCCTTCGTCGCCCGGGTTCAACGGCATGTCCTGACTTTGTCCCGCTGACGTTCTGCTCGTCTGCATCGCACAACTCCTGTCGCGTTTCCGATGTCGCGGCAGGCGCGCATCACGCGTGCCCGCTGCGGCGACGTGATTGCATTGTGATCAGTCATCCTATAACAAGAGGACCAAAAACGAAAGGTGGCGTTCGGCATCAGGAAAACGACATAACACCGGGTCGATTCAAAATTCGAGCCCTTTCCAGGAAAACGTTTCGCGGACCACTCGTCAAGCAGAGAAGCCTTTTCCCTTTATCTCGCCGTCAACCCGCAACAAAAGCGCTTATAGGGGTATGCACCAAGTGAGTTAAACGATTAACCGACGTACATTCGCTCCGACACGTCATACAACGTATGACTGCGATTCGGCGAAAAGCCCGCACCGACGCACGCGGGTGCGACCCGGATCGACGCCAAACAACGAGCAACCCGCAAGGAGACTGACGATGAAGCACCGATTCACCCGCTCCCGTACCGCACTGGCCGTCGCGCTGATGGCCGGCTTCGCGGTGTCCGCGCAGGCCCGCGTGTTCCGCTCGGCGGACGTGCACGGCGACAGCTTCCCGACCAACATGGCGGTCAAATCCATGGGCGACGAGCTGTCGAAGCTGACGGGCGGCAAGGACTCGATCAAGGTGTTCGGCAACAGCGCGCTCGGCTCCGAGAAGGACACGGTCGACCAGGTGCGGATCGGCGCGATCGACATGGCGCGGGTGAACGGCGCGTCGTTCAACGAGATCGTGCCGGAATCGCTGATCCCGTCGTTTCCGTTCCTGTTCCGCGACGTCGACCATTTCCGCAAGGCAATGTACGGCCCGGCCGGCCAGAAGATCCTCGACGCGTTCGCGGCGAAGGGGATGATCGCGCTGACGTTCTACGAGAGCGGCGCGCGCTCGATCTACGCGAAGCGCCCGGTGCGCACGCCGGCCGACATGAAGGGGCTGAAGGTGCGCGTGCAACCGTCGGACCTGATGGTCGACGAGATCAAGGCGATGGGCGGCACGCCGACGCCGATGCCGTTCGCCGAGGTCTACACGGGCCTGAAGACGGGCCTCGTCGACGCGGCCGAAAACAACCTGCCGTCGTACGAGGAAACCAAGCACTTCGAGGTGGCGCCCGACTACTCGGAGACGCAGCACGCGATGACGCCGGAAGTGCTGGTGTTCTCGAAGAAGATCTGGGACACGCTGTCGCCGCCGGAACAGGCCGCGATCAGGAAGGCCGCGGCCGATTCGGTGCCGTACTACCAGAAGCTGTGGACCGCGCGCGAGGCATCGGCGCAGCAGACGGTGACGAAGGGCGGCGCGAAGATCCTGCCGGCTGCGCAAATCGACCGCGCGGCATTCGTGAAGGCGATGCAGCCGCTGTGGGCGAAGTATGAGAAGACGCCGCAGATGAAGCAGATCGTCGACGAGATCGAGGCAACCAAGTGACCCGTCGCACTTCGCTGAACGGCGCGGCGGCCGTGGGTTCTTCGGACGCGGCCGCCGCGGACGGTGCGGCGCCGTGCCGGCCGCATGCGGCGGCACCGCTGCTGCGCCGCGTGAACGACCTGCTGTTCCGCGCGCTGGCCGTGGTCGCGTCGCTGTGCCTCGCGGCGCTCACGGTGCTGGTGTTCTACGCGGTCGTGATGCGCTACGTGTTCGAGAACGCGCCGGATTTCGTCGAGCCGATCGCGCTGCTGCTGGTGATCGTGATCGCGATGTTCGGCGCGGCGATGAAGGTGCGCGACGGCGGCCACATCGGCCTCGATTCGCTCGTGCGGCGCCTGTCGCCGGGCCCGCGCACCGCGGTGATCGCGATCCAGCACCTGAGCCTGATCGCGTTCGCGATCGCGGTCATGATCGGCTGCGGCAGCATGGCCGCCGAGACGATGGGCGACCGCATTCCGATCATCGGGCTGCCCGAAGGCGTGCGCTACCTGATCACGATTCCCGCGGCGATCGCCATCATCCTCTTCTCGCTCGAGCACCTGCTCGCGCTTCGTCGTTCTTCGTCGGGTCAATAACGCCATGGAACTCGCGATCCTGTCCGTCAGTTTTCTGATTTTTCTCGTTCTCGGCGTGCCCGTGTCGTTCGCGCTCGGCATTTCGTGCGTGCTGACCTACCTGGTCGAAGGGCTGCCGATCGCGACCGCGATGCAGGCGATGATCTCGGGGATGAACGCGTTCTCGTTCCTCGCGGTGCCGTTCTTCATCTTCTCCGGCGAGCTGATGCTGCATGGCGGCATCGCGGACCGGATCCTGCGCTTCGCGCAGGCGACCGTCGGCCACTTCCGCGGCGGCCTCGGGATGGCCAACGTCGTCGCGTGCACGCTGTTCGGCGGCGTGTCGGGTTCGCCGACGGCCGATACGTCGGCGATGGGCGGCGTGGTGATTCCGCTGATGAAGCGCGAAGGCTACAGCGCGGCTTACGCGGTCAACGTGACGACCCATGCGTCGCTCGCCGGCGCGCTGATGCCGACGTCGACCAACATGATCATCTACGCGTTCGCCGCGCAGGGGATCACCGGGATGCTGCACGGCCAACAGGTGAGCGGCGTGTCGATCGGCGACCTGCTGTTCTCCGGCCTCCTGCCGGTGCTGTGGGTGATGGGCTTCGTGCTTGCCGCCGCGTACTGGCAGGCCGTGCGTCACGGCTATCCGCGCCGTGAAGACGGTTCGTCCGCGCTGCCGGCGTTCCCGGGCTGGTATGCGGTGCTGCGCAGCTTCGTCGGCGCGGTGCCGGGCCTGATGGTGATCGCGATCATCCTCGTATGCGTCGCGAAGGGAATCGCGACCGCGACCGAAGCCGCCGCGATCGCCGTCGTGTACTCGCTCGTGCTGACCGCGGTCGTCTACCGGACGCTGACGGCCGAGAAGCTGCGCCGAGCACTGTCGCATGCGGCGCGCACGACGGGCGTCGTGCTGCTGCTGATCGCGGTGTCCAACATGCTGCGCTTCCAGATGTCGTACCTGGAGATTCCGGATGCGATCGAAGGGCTGCTGAAGCAGTCGACCGCCGCGCCGTGGCTGATGCTGCTGTACATCAACATCATCCAGGTGTTCCTCGGCACGTTCGTCGACATGGCCGCGCACATCCTGATCACGACGCCGCTGTTCCTGCCGATCGCGATGGCATGCGGCGTCGGGCCGGTGCAGTTCGGGATCATGCTGCTGCTGAACTGCTCGCTCGGCCTCGTGCACCCGCCGATCGGCTCCGTGCAGTTCGTCGGCTGCGCGATCGGCAACGTGTCGATCGGCGAGACGACGAAGATGGCGTGGCCGTATTACCTCGCGATCTTCAGTGCGATCAACATCGTCACGTACATGCCGTTCTTCTCCACCTGGCTGCCGAGCCTGATCAGCGGGCACGCGGTGTTCTGAGCGTTTGCGTTGCCCATTGCGGCGCCGGACGACCGAGGTTGTCCGGCGCCGTCATCACATCGACGTTTTTCCATCACACACAGCGAACCTGCATGAACAAGAAAACAGCATGGCGCGCCGTCGCGGCCGCCGCATTCGCGCTGGCCACGTCGCTCGCGCACGCCGCGACCTATGCGTACGTATCGAACAGCGACAGTCGCGACATCTCGGTGTTCGGGGTCGACACGGCGACGGGCGCGCTGCGCGCGATCGAAACCGTGCCGGTCGACGGCACCGTGATGCCGATGACGCTGTCGCCGGATCATCGGCGGCTCTATGCGGCGCTGCGCTCGACGCCGTATCGCGTCGTCAGCTTCGCGATCAATCCGCTCGACGGGCGGCTGATCGAACTGGGCCGCTCGCCGCTCGCGGACAGCATGGCGTACGTGTCGACCGACGCGTCGGGCCGCTACCTGTTCTCCGCGTCGTATGGCGGCAATCTGCTCGCGGTCAACCGGATCGGCGAGAACGGCGTGGCTGGTGACGTGCAGCAGACGGTGAAGACCGGCCCGATGGCGCACGCGATTCGCCAGTCGCCGGACGGCCGCTACGCGTTCGCGTCGGTGCTCGGCGCGGATGCATGGCTGCGGTTGCCGTTCGATGCGTCGACCGGCAAGCTGACCGATACGGGAGGGCCCGCGTATCGGCTGCCGGAGAAGTCGGGTCCGCGCCATTTCGTGTTCTCGTCGAACGGGCGGTTCGCGTACCTGATCGACGAACTCGACGGCAAGCTGCATGTCATTGCGCTGTCGCACGGCGGCGCCGATGCGCGGCCGATCCAGGCGGTGTCGATCCTGCCGGCGGATTTCCATGGCGACAAGCCATGGGGCGCGGACCTGCATCTGACGCCGGACGGCAAATTCCTCTATGCGTCGGAGCGCACGTCGAGCACGCTGGCCGCCTACCGTGTCGATGCGGCGTCGGGCAAGCTCGCGCGAGTCGGCACGTTCGCGACCGAGCGGCAGCCACGCGGCTTCGCGATCGATCCGTCGGGCAAGGTTCTGCTCGCGGCGGGGCAATTGTCGCCGACGCTTGCCGTGTACCGGATCGACGCACGCACCGGGCGCCTCGACGCGATCGGCAAGTATCCGGTCGGCAAGGGCGCGAACTGGGTCGAGATCGTCACGTACGACGGGACGAACTGATTCGGCCTGCTGCGCGACGGGCTGCACGATCGCGCAGTGAAATCCCGGTGGATCGGCTCAAGTTGGCGAAACGGCTGTCGTTAACCGACAAGGGACAACTTCGAGAGTCGATTCACCATGCGCGATATGAAGGTAAGAACCAGCTTGCTCGCCGTGCTGGCCATGTTTGCCGCGATGATCGTCGTCGGCGGCATCGTCGGGATCGTTGCGCTCGGCAGCGCGAACACGAACGCGAAGCGCCTGCACGACATCGCCGCGCAGACGTCGCTCGTCAACGACGCATACAAGGACAGCACCCGTACCCGCTCGGCGCTCGTGCGTGCGTATTCGGCGCTGAAGGAGCACAACGATCCGGCGCAGCGCGATTCGGCGCTGCAAAGTGCGCAGCGGACGTTCGACTTGTCCGCGAAGGAAACGCAGGCGTTCAAGGATGGCACGCCGATCGGCAGCCTCGGCGCCGGCCTGAAGCAGGCGCTGGTCGAATCGTCGATGCATCTCGCGAGCGTGCTCGCCCGCGCGACCGATGCGCTGCGCAACGGCGACACCGCCGCGTATGCGGAGATCAACGACAAGGAGATCACGCGCGCCGGCCAGGTGTATTCGGCGAACGTCGAGACATTCCAGCGCACGGCGAACCAGCTGGCGGAAGACACGATCGATGCCGACAACACCGCCTACACGCGGATCATCGCGATGGTCGGGATCGGCGTTGCGCTCGCGCTGGCGTTGATCGCCGCGACGCACGTCGCGCTGCGCGCGATCGTGTCGCGGCCGCTCGCGAACGCGGCCGCGCTGCTCGACCGGATCGCATCGAACGACCTGACCGTGACGGTGCCCGATGCCGGCCGCAATGAAATCGGTCAGCTGTTCGCCGCGATGAAGCGGATGCAGGCGGGCCTCGCGACGACGGTCACCGGCATGCGCGACAGCAGCGATGCGATCCACACGGCCGCGCGTGAAATTGCCGCGGGCAACCTCGACCTGTCGAGCCGCACCGAGCAGCAGTCCGCGTCGCTCGAGGAAACGGCCGCGAGCATGGAGCAGCTGACCTCGACGGTGCGCCAGAACGCGGACAACGCGCAGCAGGCCAGCACGCTCGCGGCGAGCGCGGCGGACCGCGCGCAGCATGGCGGCGAACTGGTCGGCCGCGCGGTCGACATGATGGGCGTGATCAACACGAGCTCGCAGAAGATCGCGGAAATCACCGGGATGATCGACGGCATCGCGTTTCAGACCAATATCCTGGCGCTGAACGCGGCGGTCGAATCGGCGCGTGCGGGCGAACACGGGCGCGGTTTCGCGGTCGTCGCGGGCGAGGTGCGCACGCTGGCCCAGCGCAGCGCCAGCGCCGCGCGCGAGATCCGGCAACTGATCGGCGCGTCGATCGACGACGTGCGCGACGGCAATGCGCTCGTGACGCAGGCGGGACAGGCGATGGGCGAGATCGTGTCGTCGGTGCGGCGCGTGGCGACAATCATGACCGAGATCACGACGGCCACCGTCGAGCAGAGCGCGGGCATCGACCAGGTCGGCCAGGCGGTCACGCAGATGGACCAGATGACGCAGCAGAACGCGGCGCTGGTCGAGCAGGCGAGTGCCGCCGCGACCGCGCTCGAGCGGCAGGCGAGCGCGATGCAGGCGGCGATGTCGGTGTTCCGGGTTGCGCGGGCGGGGTGAACGGGGCGATACACCGGGCCCATCGATGAAATCGGCCGCCATCCGGGCGACGACACGGCGAATCGATGCGCCGTGTCGCGAAGCAGGCGGCAATTTGTCGTTCGCGCCGTAACACACCTGTGCGATGATGCGCGGCGCGCGTTGTTCGTACCGCGCACTGACCCAGCGCCCGCTTGCGGGCGACTGCCGATCGTCGTCATACCCGGAGGCCCGATGCCCACTCGAACCATTCATGGCAATACGCTGCACTACCAGGATCACGGCACAGGATTTCCGGTGCTCCTGGGGCACAGCTACCTGTGGGACTCGGCGATGTGGGCGCCGCAGATCGACGCACTGTCGAGCCGCTATCGCGTGATCGTCCCGGACCTGTGGGGGCATGGCGCGTCGGGTCCGCTGCCGGACGGCACGCAGACGCTCGACGATCTCGCCGCGCACGCGAGCGCGTTGCTCGACGCGCTGGAGATCGAGCAGTGCGCGGTCGTGGGGCTCAGCGTCGGCGGGATGTGGGGCGCTCGGCTCGCGTTGCGCGAACCGCGGCGCGTGCGCTCGCTCGTGCTGATGGATGCGTCGCTCGAGGCGGAACCCGACGCGACGCGGCTGCGCTACTTCGGGATGCTCGATGCGATCGCGGCCGCGGGCACCATCGTGCCGCCGCTGCTCGACGCGATCGTGCCGCTGTTCTTCCGGCCGGACGTGAACCTGGCCGACCCGGTGCCGAGCGCATTTCGCGCCGCGCTCGCGAACCTGCCGCCCGACCGGCTGCGCGAATCGATCGTGCCGCTCGGCCGGCTGATCTTCGGCCGGCCGGACACGCTCCCGGCGCTTGCCGAGCTTGATCCGCAACGCACGCTGCTGATGTGCGGCGCGGGCGATATGGCGCGCCCGCCGGCTGAGATGGTGAAGATGGCGAGCGTGATCGGCTGCCGCCACGCGCTGGTGCCGGACGCCGGCCATATCTCGAACCTGGAGAACCCCGCGTTCGTCACGCGGATGCTGCTCGACTGGTTCGACGAGCAGCAGCTCGCGGCGGGCTGACAGTCACGTGCGCGATGCCGGCGGCATGTGCCGCGCGACATCGCGTGACGACGCAACGGTCGGTGTTACGCGCGTTCGCTGATCGGCGTGAACTTGCGGTCGCGCATGCGGCCCGCGTCGGCGCCGCGGCGAATCAGGTCCTGCGCCTCCGCGCGGCTCGCGACACACGGTGCGGAACCGGGCAACGGCCGCCGTGCGGTTTCGCGCAGCGCGAGCACCGACACGATGCCGATGAACGATGCGCCCATCAGGTAGTAGGCCGGCATCATCAGATCGCCGGTGCGATCGACGAGCCACGCGGTGACGAGCGGCGTCGTGCTGCCGAACATCGACACGGACACGTTGAAGCCGATCGCGAGCGCGCCGTAGCGGATCCGCGTGGGGAACAGCGCGGGCAGCGCGGACGGCATCACGCCGGTGAAGGTCGACAGCAGCGTGCCGTAGATCAGCATCCCGCCGAACACCGGCAGCGTCCCGCCGACGCGAATCAGCATCAGGGCCGGCACCGACAGCACGAGCAGCCCGACGCAGCCGACCATCATCACCGGCTTGCGGCCGATCCTGTCCGACAGATGCCCCGCGTAAAGCGTCATCGGCATCATCAGCACCATCACGAGCAGCACCATGAACAGGCCGTGCGTTTCGTTGAAGTGCAGCGTCGCCGACAGGTAGTTCGGCAGGTACGACAGCGCCATGTAGTCGGTCACGTTGAAGATCAGCACGAGGCCGACGCACTGGAGCAGCGGCTTCCACTGTTCGACGAGCAGCGTGCCGAACGACTGCTTCGGGCGCGACCGTTCGTCCGCCTCGCGCGCTTCGGCTTCCTTCTTGAACGCGGGCGTCTCCTCGAGCTTGAGCCGCACGTACAGGCCGACGAGGCCGAGCGGGCCAGCGATGAAGAACGGCACGCGCCAGCCCCACGACAGCAGCGCGTCCTGCGACAGCGTCGCCGTCAGGATCGCGACGGTGGCCGCGCCGAGCGTGTAGCCGATCAGCGTGCCGAACTCGAGGAAGCTGCCCATGAAGCCGCGGCGCTTGTCGGTCGAGAACTCGGCGATGAAGGTGGCGGCGCCGCCGTATTCGCCGCCGGTCGAGAAGCCCTGCACGAGGCGGGCGACCAGCAGCAGAACGGGCGCCATGATGCCGATGGACGCATAGCTGGGGATCAGGCCGATCGCGAAGGTGCCGATGGCCATCATGATCATGGTGGCGGCGAGCACGCGCTGGCGGCCGATGCGGTCGCCGAGCGGGCCGAACACCATGCCGCCGAGCGGGCGCACGAGGAACGCGGCGGCGAAGGTGCCGAAGGTCGCGAGCAGCTGCGCGGACGGGCTGCTGGACGGAAAGAACACCTTGCCGAGCGTGACGGCGATATAGCTGTAGACGCCGAAGTCGAACCATTCCATCGCGTTGCCGAACGCCATTGCCCCGACCGCACGTTTCAGGACGGCAGGGTCGACGATCGTGATGTCGTCCAGCTTGAGGGCCTTGCGCGAAGACCGGGCTTTCGCGGGGTGCGCTTGCGATGAACTCAATGAACGCTCCTGGAAGGTGCCTTCGCGGCCGGCCGAGCGGGTGCGCGGCGGGGCGGGCGCGGGACCGTCGGGGGCGAAGGCGGTTGTCTCTGGGTCGCCGTGATGTCGGTGATGCGGCACGCGACACCCGGCAAGTGTGTGCTGGCGTGAAGCAGTGTAGAGAAACGGGGAGGACGGACTATCGGTCATGCGCCCGGAAACCGGTCGTAAACGACACGGATGGCGCAGGCGGACAACCCGACGTGAACGTTGAACCGGCACGTGTCCGGCGGCCCGGGCCGCGCCGATGGCGGTCTATACCGGACTCGCGGCGAGCATGAATGCACACGTTGCGGATCGTGCGGGCATGAGGCGGGAGATGCGGTTCGCACGGATTCGCACGCGATGGACGCCGCGCCGAATCCGGACGCACCCTTGCGTGCCGAAATCGGTGCAGGATAATTCGGACTGCGAATACAGGATGGCGGCGATTCGGCACGGGAATCGCCGCCTGTGCATCAGAACATGTGGCGGATCCCGAGGTTCGCGCCGACGGTCGTGCCGGTGACCGCGTAAAGCGCGTTGTTGATCCCGAGCCCGGTGTTCATCGCACCGTGGTTGTTGACCATTGCGACCTGCGCGTACAGCGCGGTCGCCTTCGACAGGCTGTAGGTCGTGCCGACGGCCGCGAGCAGCGAGTGATTGGCCGTGTCGTTGCGGTCGCTGGTGAACCAGACGCCGCCGTTCAGGTCGACGGCCGGCGTCGCCTGGTAGTCGAGGCCGCCGCCGTACACGTTGTTGCTGAACGATCCGCCGACCTTGTAGCTCGCGAACGACGCCTTCGCGGTGACCGGGCCGAACCGGTACGCGGCGCCGATCGTGCGCCCGACGAACGCGACGGTGCTCGGCGTCGGCGTCGGGTTGGTGCCGTCGTTGCCGTCGTAGAACGCGGCGTCGATCATGAAGCCGTCATGCTCGTACTTGAGGCTCGCCGAATACTGGCGGCCGGCCTGGAAGTCGCCGGCCTTGCCGCCGAACGCGAACATCGCGCTGCCGGTGAGGCCGGCGATCGTCGGGCTGGTGTACGACACGGCGTTCGGGTTGAACAGGCCCGTCACCAGCACGTTGTCGACGTAGTTGATCAGCCCGCTGCCGAAGTGCGAGAAGCTGCGCGGATCCGAATCGAAGATCGCGAGCAGGAACGGCGAGTACTGCACGCCGGCCTTGACCGTGCCGAACCCGCCGTCGAGCCCGACCCACGCCTGGCGGCCGAAGAAGTTGCCGTTCGAATGGGCGAACGCGCCGTTGGTGACGGCAAAGCCGCTTTCGAGCTGGAATTTCGCCTTGAGGCCGCCGCCGAGATCCTCGGTGCCGATCATCCCGAACGTCGTCGGCGTCATGCCGGTGTCGGTCATCGCGAACTGATGGCCGGCATTCGCGCCGGTGGCGGCGTCGAGCGTCTTGCTCGTGTACAGCAACGCGACGTCGAGGTTGCCGTACAGCGTCACGCTGCTTTGCGCGAACGCGCTGGTGCTGGCCAGCGCGCCTGCCAGCGCGGCGCAGCCGATCACGACTCTGCTTTTCATTGTGGGTGTCTCCAGTGTTGTTGTACGTCCATGCATCGAACAGGGGATGCGACGAGCGTCCGCGTAGCGGTGTCCGTCGCGCAGGCCGCGCACGCAGGGTGAGGCGCGGCGGGACGCACGTGCGCGGCCGGGTGGCGGCCGCGTGCGACGCGTTCATGGCCGGGATGGGCGCCGGAACGCGCGTGCGTCGAGGATGTCGGGTGGGGCCGGCCGATGCCGGCCTCGTCATTCAGCGCGACTGGCCAAGCTGATCGAGGATCGCCGGGTTCTCGAGCGTGGACGTGTCCTGCGTGATCGCCTCGCCCTTCGCGAGCGAGCGCAACAGGCG
>NZ_QTQF01000065.1:0-25587 GCF_003854235.1 Burkholderia sp. Bp8998 | reverse complement strand
TCCGCACCCGACGCTCGGCGAATCGGTGGGCATGGCCGCCGAGCTGTACGAAGGTGTCTGTACGGACCTGCCGCCGCAACGCAAGAAGTAACGCAATCGGCACGGCCGGCCTCGCGCCGGCCACGAAAAACGCCGCCGCCCGGGAGATCCGGACGGCGGCGTTTTCTTTTGTCCGTGTCGCGCCAACGCACCAACGACGACCGGACGCACGGATGTTCCCGCGCCAGAAACGAAAAAGCCGCGCACTGCGCGGCTTTTTCAGGAGCAGGGGACGCTTACGCGGCCGGCTTGCTCGAACGGCGCGATGCAGCAGCGCTCGCAGCCTTCGTCGCGACAGCGGCAGCCGCGTTGAAGTTCGTTTCGGCGATCTCGACGGCTTGCTTCGCAGCCTTCTGGACCGTTTCGTACGTGGTGTTCGCAGCGTTCAGTGCCGACTTCAGCGCGGCGACTGCCGTTTCCGAACCAGCCGGGGCGTTCTTCGCGACGTTGTCGACGAGGGCCTGGACCTTCTTGTTCTGCTCTTCGAATTGCGCTTCGGCAACCTTCGCGAACTCGGCTTGCGTTGCCGACGCGATTTCATACAGGTGACGGCTGTACGACAGCACCTTTTCCGCGACCGGCTGCGACAGGCTCGCTTGCAGCGCGATCAGTTCCTGTGCGTCCTTCACCGACAGCAGGCGCTGCGCGTTTTCCTGGCTCTCCGTCAGCGTCGACTTCACGACCTGCAGGTTGAGTTCGATCAGCTTTTCGACGCCTTCGAACGCCTTGGTCGTCAGACCGAACAGGCTTTCGAGGTTGGCTTTCTGTGCGGCGGCGATTTGCTCGGGGGTCAGCAAGGACATGTCAAGCTCCTGAAAAGCGATCACGTCGATCGCAGGGTAAAGGGCACTACGCTGGGGAATCTCGGATGTGCGTGCTTTGTGCAACGCAACAATGAATCGTATTTTAGGGCAGAGAAAAGTCTTGTCAAGCACTTTTTGTGCGTTGCACAATCGCGACAAATTATCGATAAAACAACAAGTTATCGTGCTGGTTCGGAATCGGTTTCAGACACGATCCCACATGGTGCGCACCCGGCCGGGGCAGGCGGGGCGCACCGCGATCATGCACAGGTAAACCTGACAGGCATGTGGAACGTTATGCTTCTGTTCCTGTCGAAAAGCGCGCCGTTTCAATGCGCGTGCCGTGGCGACGTGCCGCCGCCGCGGTCGAGACCGGTGCTGCTGGCACGCCGAGCGCCGGATACGTACTTTCCCCGCTTTAATTTGTCGCCGAAGTGACGTTATCTCAATTAACCGTGTGGTAATCGGGAGACGGGTACTGTCGGGCAGCGCGTCCCATGAATTTTTTCGATGGGAGCGGGAGGGTTGATCGAGTGATCGTTGATCGACCCTTACATTCCGGTTTAACGACGATCGGTAAGTGCCTAATATTGCTCTTTTTTTAAGCTTTAACTACACTTGCGGAAACTCCCGCCCGCTTTGTCCAGACCCCAATGAAAGCCGAATCGTTTTCACCGCGCAGATTGTTGCAGAGCATGACGCTCGGCACGGCTGTGTCGGTCGCCGTCGCCTTGCTGGCGACTGCTGCGTCCGTCGCGCCCGCTGACGCCTTTGCCGCCACTGCGACGGCCCACCAGGCCGCCAAGAAAGCCGCTTCCACTTCATCCGCGAAGAGGAAGACGGTGAAGGCCGCCTCCGCGAAATCCGCCGACGTCGCGTCGGCCGATGCGCCGCGCGCGAAGGCATCGCGCAAACGCGCGACGCTCGCGTCGAACGTGCACGGCCACCGCGGCGCGGTGCGCAAGGTCGCGTTCCAGCCGCGTCGCCCGACGGTCGGCCAGGCATTCGGCCTGCACGACACGCCGGACGCGCTCGCGCTGCGCTCGAGCGTCGCGTATGTCGTCGACCAGAACACCGGCGAGCCGCTGTTCGACAAGAATTCGCACGCCGTCGTGCCGATCGCATCGATCTCGAAGCTGATGACGGCGATGGTCGTGCTCGACTCGAAGTCGCCGATGACCGACCAGCTCGAAGTCACCGACGAAGACCGCGACTACGAGAAGGGCACGGGTTCGCGCCTGTCGGTCGGCTCGGTGCTGTCGCGTGAGGACATGCTGCACATCGCGCTGATGGCGTCGGAAAACCGCGCGGCCGCCGCGCTGTCGCGTTACTACCCGGGCGGCCGTCCGGCATTCATCGCCGCGATGAACGCGAAGGCGAAGTCGCTCGGCATGAACGACACCCACTTCGAGAATTCGACGGGCCTGTCGAGCTCGAACGTGTCGAGCGCGCGCGACCTCGTGAAGATGGTCAACGCGGCGTACCAGTACCCGATGATTCGTCAGTTCTCGACCGACCGTACGTACGACGTCAATACGGGCAAGCGCAACCTGGTCTACAACAGCACGAACGCGCTGATCCGCGGCAACGGCTCGTGGGACATCGGCCTGCAGAAGACGGGCTTCATCAACGAGGCGGGCGAATGTCTCGTGATGCAGGCGACGATCCACGGCCGGCCGATGGTGCTGGTGCTGCTGGATTCGTTCGGCAAGTATTCGCGCTTCGCCGATGCGGCACGCCTGCGCAACTGGCTCGACGCCGGCGGCGGCGAGCGCCTGACGGCCGCCAACACGGCGAACGGCGGCACCTGATCGCGCCAGGGCGGTTCGCCGCCGTGGCGATCGCCGCAAAGAAAAAGCCCCGCAATCGCGGGGCTTTTTTCGTCCGGCCGCCATGCGGCGGGCGGCGCGGCTCATGCGTGCCGCTGCAACCCTTCGGCGTCCTTCGAGGGCGCGGGCCGGTAGCCGAGCGATTCCGAGATGGTCAGGGCGGTGCGGCTCAACTGGCCGAGCCACGCGTCCTGCAGGCGATCGGCCGGCGCCGACAGCGACAGGCCAGCGACGAGCTTGCCCGAGTCGTCGTAGATGCCGGCCGCGATGCAGCGCACGCCCAGCTCCAGTTCCTCGTTGTCACGCGCGCACGATTGCTGGCGCACGAGCGTCAACTCGCGTTCGAGCTTCGCGATGTCGGTAATGCTGTTCTGCGTATGGCCGGACAGCCCGGTGCGCGTCGCATAGGCGCGCACGCGCGACGTTTCGTCGACCGCGAGAAACAGTTTGCCGACCGACGTCAGATGCAGCGGCGCGCGGCCGCCGATCGCGCGGACGACCTGCATCCCCGAACGCTCGGAATACGCGCGCTCGATATAGACGATTTCGTCGCCCTGGCGTACCGACAGGTTCACGGTCTGGCCGGTCAGGCGGTGCAGCTCGCGCATCGGCATCAGGGCCGCGTCACGTACCGACAGGCGTGCCTTCACGAGATTGCCGAGCTCGAGCAGCCGCATGCCGAGCCGGTAGGTGCCGGGATCGGAGCGGTCGACGAGGCGGCAGGTCACCATGTCGTTGAGGATACGGTGCGCGGTCGACGGATGGAGGTCGGTGCGCTGCGCAAGCTCCTTCAGGCTGACGGGGTCGCTGTGCGCGGCGAGCGCGTCCAGCAGCCGCATCATGCGTTCGATCACCTGGATCGACGTTTTGGAATCCGGGGTGGGTTGGCTCATGTCGGGGGAGAATCGGTTGACGCGTCAAGCGGTATGGCGTCGATTGTATCTCGTATCGTGAAAAAAGCGAACGCCGTTCGAGGAAGTCCTCGTTTCCGGTCGTGTGCACTTGCGCGTGCGCCGGCGTTGGTCTTGCCGGGCAAACGGCGGATAATGAGAGCCGTTTTCTCGAAGGAGCGCGTATGCGAGTCGGTTTGTTCGTGACCTGCCTGGTCGACCTGATGCGTCCGGAAATCGGTTTCTCCGCGCTGAAACTGATTCGCGATGCCGGCTACGAGGTGTTCGTGCCGCCCGCGCAAACCTGCTGCGGCCAACCGGCCTACAACTCGGGCGACCGCGCGCTCGCGCGCGATCTCGCGGAAAAGACGCTGCGCGAGTTCGAGCAGTTCGACTACGTCGTCGCGCCGTCGGGCTCGTGCGGCGGCATGATCCGCGCGCACTATGGCGACCTGTTCCGGGACGATCCCGAATTGATGGGCCGCTACGCGCGGTTCCAGCAGAAAGTCTACGAACTGACCGATTTCCTCGCGAACGTCGCGAAGGTGACGCTCGCGCCCGGCGAATTCGCGGGGCCCGTCACCTATCACGATTCATGCTCGGGCCTGCGCGAGCTCGGCGTGAAGGCGCAGCCGCGTGCGCTGCTCGCGCAGCGCGGCGTCGCCGTCACCGAGATGAAGGACTGCGAACACTGCTGCGGCTTCGGCGGTACGTTCGCGGTCAAGTACGGCGACATTTCGGCGGCCATCGCGGACGAGAAGTGCGCGAACGTGCGCGCGTCCGGCGCGGGCGCTGTCGTGCTCGGCGATCTCGGCTGCATGCTGAACATCGAAGGGCGGTTGCGCCGCACGGGCGACCGCGACACGCGCGTGCTGCACGTCGCGCAGGTGCTGGCGGGCGACATCTGACGCCCGGTTCCGCTCACTTTTCCCCGATACCGCGATGCAAGTCCAATCGATGCATTTCAAGGCGCGTGCCGGCCAGAAGCTGGCCGACCAGCGCCTGCAGCAGAACCTGAAGAAGCTGTCGACGAAGTTCGTGTCCGCGCGCGCCGAGGCGATGACCGCGATCGACTTCCCGGCGACGCGCGCCGCGCTGAAGGCGCGCCGCAATCGTGCGCTGGAGAACCTCGACGTGTGGCTCGAGGTGTTCGAGCGCGAGGCGACACGGCGTGGCACGACGGTGCTGTTCGCGGAAACGACCGCGGACGCCGCGCGGCTCGTCGCCGACATCGCGCGGCGCCACGACGTGAAGAAGGTCATCAAGACGAAGTCGATGGTGTCCGAGGAAATGCGTCTGAACGCGGTGCTTGCCGAGATGGGCGTGCAATCGATCGAGACGGATCTCGGCGAATACATCCTGCAGATCAACGACAACGAGCCGCCGAGCCACATCATTGCGCCCGTCGTGCACAAGGACAAGGACGAAATCGCCGACCTGTTCGCACGCACGCACCACCGCGAGCGGCTGACCGAGATTCCCGACATGACGCGCGAGGCGCGCGAGGTGCTGCGCCCGCATTTCCTGTCGGCCGACATGGGCGTGACGGGCGGCAACTTCGTGATCGCGGAGACGGGATCGGTCGCGGTCGTCACGAACGAGGGCAACGAAGGGATGTGCACGGTGATGCCGCGCGTGCACGTCGCCGTGACGGGTATCGAGAAGGTGCTGCCGACGCTCGAGGATCTCGCGACCGCGATGCGCTTGCTGCCGCGCTCGGCGACCGGCCAGAAGACCTCGAACTACTTTTCGCTGCTCACCGGGCCGCGCGGCCCCGGCGACGAGGACGGCCCTGAACACAACTACGTGGTGCTCGTCGACGGCGGCCGCACGGGCCTGATAGGCGGCGAATTCCAGGCGATGCTGCGCTGCATCCGCTGTGGCGCGTGCATGAACCATTGCCCGGTGTACCAGAAGGTCGGCGGGCATGCGTATGGATGGGTCTATCCGGGCCCGATGGGATCGGTGCTGACGCCGAGCTACGTCGGGATCGACCGTGCGCTCGACCTGCCGCAGGCCGCGACGCTGTGCGGCGAATGCGACAGCGTGTGCCCGGCCGGGATCCCGCTGTCGCACCTGCTGCGCACGCTGCGCGAGAAACAGGTCGAACGGCACCTGCGGCCGTGGCGCGAGCGCGCCGCGCTCGCCGCGTGGGGCTTTTTCGCGCGCCGGCCGGTGCTTTACGCACTGACGACCAAGCTCGCGGTGCGGGTTCTCGAGCGGCTGGGCGGCAACGGGGGCACGCTGCGGCGCCTGCCGATGATGGGCGGCTGGATGGACACCCGCGACATGCCGACCCCGACCGGCCGCACGTTCCGCGAACTGTACGCGGCATCGC
Organism: Burkholderia sp. Bp8998; assembly: GCF_003854235.1. Lineage (NCBI taxonomy): Bacteria > Pseudomonadati > Pseudomonadota > Betaproteobacteria > Burkholderiales > Burkholderiaceae > Burkholderia > Burkholderia sp. Bp8998. Next base: position 19,688 of record NZ_QTQF01000065.1, on the reverse strand, counting down.
AAAGCCATCTCGGCTGACGACTGTTCATCGGGCGGCAACAGTGCGTTCGCTATTCATGTATTTATCTCGATAGATGCGGTCTATAGAATCTTGTCTGTAGTCCCCGACAGTGGGTTTCGGGGCATGAGGTCAAGGAGCCGCATCATGAGAAAGACAATATCGATGTACTGGCCGCTGGCAATCGTCGTTCCGCTCGCCGCGGTCGCTTATCTGCACGCAATGGCCGACGCGCCGTCGCGTGGCCCGATCGCCGTTCACCAGGCATCGGCCGAACTCGCGCGCGCGGTGTCGTTCGGGCTGGTCGGCGATGCGACGGAACCGTTGCCGGCCGGATCCGGCGACGTCGTGCTCGCCGTGCCCAAGGCGCTGTAAGGCACGCCGCCGTCGCTTTGCGCGGCGGCGCGATTCCGGGCGCCTTTGTATAATGGCGCGTTCTTCTCCCACGCGGTTCGCCGCGGCTTTCCGATAGTGCGATGACTCGCGTTGCGATCTGTTTCGTCTGTCTCGGCAATATCTGCCGTTCGCCCACGGCGGAAGGCGTGATGCGCCACCAGGTGGAGACGGCCGGACTGGCCGACCGGATCGCGGTCGATTCGGCGGGTACCGGCGACTGGCACGTTGGCGAGCCGCCCGACACGCGCGCGCAGGCGGCGGCCCGGATCCGCGGCTACGACCTGTCTGCGCTGCGGGCGCGGCAGGTGAACGCGGCGGATTTCGAGCGGTTCGACCTGCTGCTGGCGATGGACGAAGCCAATCTCGCGGAATTGCGCCGGCGCTGTCCACCCGAGCATCACGACAAGGTGCGCCTCTTGATGGAATTCGCGCCGCGCGCGGCCGAGACCGAAGTGGCCGATCCTTATTTCGGCGGCGCGCAAGGTTTCGAACAGGTGCTCGACCAGGTCGAGCGCGCGTGCGCGGGCCTGCTGGACATGCTCCGCAGCGGCACCGCCCGCTGATCGCGGCGGGTATTCAGCGGTCTGCGAATACCCTGTCGCAGACATGGATACTTGACTAAAAACGTCAAATATTTATACTTGACCAAAATCGTCAAGATTGCAGTCCCCTAGACACCATGAGACTCACCACCAAAGGCCGTTTCGCCGTCACGGCGATGATTGACTTGGCACTGCGCCAGGAGCAGGGCCCGGTGACGCTTGCAGGCATCAGCCAGCGCCAGCGGATTTCGCTCTCGTATCTCGAACAGCTGTTCGGCAAGCTGCGCAGGCATGAAATCGTCGAATCCGTGCGCGGCCCAGGCGGCGGCTACAACCTCGCGCGCCGCGCGCAGGACGTCACCGTCGCCGACATCATCATCGCGGTCGATGAACCACTCGATGCCACGCAGTGCGGCGGCAAAGGCACGTGCGACGGCTCGAAGCAGCCCGACGGCCATTGCATGACGCACGAGCTGTGGTCGACCCTGAACCAGAAAATGGTCGAATACCTCGATTCGGTATCGCTGCAGGATCTCGTCGATCAGCAGCGCGCACGCGAGGGTGCGCCCGCGGTGCTGCGAGACCGGCGCGCGCCGGAGCCCGCCGCGGCGCCGGCCGAACCGGTGCGCACGATGCCGCTCGGTCCCAATTCGGTGTTCAACATCGCGAGTTCGTGAGCGCGACGCGCCGCACACCCCATAACGCACATAGTCCCTGCACAGAATACCCGGAGCGACAGATGACCCAAGAGACTCTCCACCTGCCCATCTACATGGATTACAGCGCGACGACGCCCGTCGACCCGCGTGTGGTCGACAAGATGGTGCCGTACCTGCGCGAGCAGTTCGGCAACCCGGCGTCGCGCAGCCACGCGTACGGCTGGGACGCGGAACGCGCGGTCGAGGAGGCGCGCGAGCAGGTGGCCGCACTCGTGAACGCGGATCCGCGCGAGATCATCTGGACGTCCGGCGCGACGGAATCGGACAACCTGGCGATCAAGGGTGCCGCGAACTTCTACAAGGGCAAGGGCAAGCACATCATCACGGTGAAGACCGAGCACAAGGCCGTGCTCGACACCTGCCGCGAGCTCGAGCGCGACGGCTTCGAAGTCACCTATCTCGACGTGAAGGAAGACGGCCTGATCGACCTCGACGTGTTCAAGGCCGCACTGCGCCCGGACACGATCCTCGTGTCGGTGATGCACGTAAACAACGAGATCGGCGTGATCCAGGACATCGAGACGATCGGCGAGATCTGCCGCGAGAAGGGCATCGTGTTCCACGTCGACGCCGCACAGTCGACCGGCAAGGTCGAGATCGACCTCGCGAAGCTGAAGGTCGACCTGATGTCGTTCTCGGCGCACAAGACCTACGGCCCGAAGGGCATCGGCGCGCTGTACGTGCGCCGCAAGCCGCGCGTGCGCATCGAAGCGCAGATGCACGGCGGCGGCCACGAGCGCGGAATGCGTTCGGGCACGCTGGCGACGCACCAGATCGTCGGCATGGGCGAAGCGTTCCGTATCGCACGCGAAGAAATGGCGACCGAGAACGAGCGCATCCGCATGCTGCGCGACAAGCTGCTGCGCGGCCTGTCGCAGATCGAGGAAACCTACGTGAACGGCGACATGGAGCACCGTGTCCCGCACAACCTGAACATCAGCTTCAACTTCGTCGAAGGCGAGTCGCTGATCATGGCGATCAAGGACGTCGCGGTGTCGTCGGGCTCGGCGTGCACGTCGGCGTCGCTGGAGCCGTCGTACGTGCTGCGCGCACTCGGCCGCAACGACGAACTCGCGCACAGCTCGATCCGCTTCACGGTCGGCCGCTTCACGACGGAGCAGGATGTCGACTTCGTGATCAACCTGCTGAACAGCAAGATCGCGAAGCTGCGTGAACTGTCGCCGCTCTGGGAAATGCACCAGGAAGGCATCGATCTGTCGACGATCGAATGGGCCGCACACTGAACACCGCATTGAATACATTCGCGGGCGGATTTGCGCACGCAGACGTAACGAGTCAAGGAGTCTGAGTCATGTCATACAGCAACAAGGTTCTGGATCACTACGAAAATCCGCGTAACGTCGGTTCGTTCGCGAAAGACGACGACGCGGTCGGTACGGGCATGGTCGGCGCGCCGGCTTGCGGCGACGTGATGAAGCTGCAAATCCGCGTCGGCGCGGACGGCGTGATCGAAGACGCGAAGTTCAAGACGTACGGCTGTGGTTCGGCCATCGCGTCGAGCTCGCTCGTGACCGAATGGGTGAAGGGCAAGACCCTCGACGAGGCGCTGTCGATCAAGAACACGCAGATCGCCGAAGAGCTGGCCCTGCCGCCGGTGAAGATTCACTGCTCGATTCTCGCGGAAGACGCGATCAAGGCAGCCGTGGCCGACTACAAGAAGCGCCACGACACCAAGGAAGGCGATCAGGCAGCGGCCTGAGCGGCATCGAGCGGCTTCGCAAGAAAACGCCGGGCCGCCCCAGGTTTTTCGCCCCGCAGGAAGTCCCCTTGGGGGATGACCCCCTCGGGGGGCCTGGCGCGAAGCGACAGGTTTGGGGGCGCTTAGACGGAACGCGGCGGGCCCGAGTGGCGCGCCGCGGCAAGGACATCATGGCAATTACACTGACCGAAAAAGCAGCACAACACGTCCAGAAATACCTCGTCCGTCGCGGCAAGGGTGTGGGCCTGCGGCTTGGCGTTCGCACGACCGGGTGCTCGGGGCTCGCGTACAAGCTCGAGTATGTCGACGAGCTGGCTCCCGAGGATCAGGTGTTCGAGAGCCATGGCGTGAAGGTCGTCGTCGACCCGAAGAGCCTCGCGTACATCGACGGCACCGAGCTCGACTTCGCACGCGAAGGCCTGAACGAAGGGTTCAAGTTCAACAACCCGAACGTGAAGGACGAGTGCGGCTGCGGCGAATCGTTCCGCGTGTGACGCGGGTTTCCGCGCGATGCGGGCAAGAGGCGGCACGGGCCGCCTTTTTAATGTGCGGCGTTTGCCGCGCGACGAACCGGAATTGAACGCGACGATGGTTTCGCTGAAAGACAGCCACTTCGATCTGTTTCACCTGCCGGCGCAATTCGCGCTCGACGAGGCGGCGCTCGACAGCGCATATCGCACGGTGCAGACGCAGGTGCACCCGGACCGCTTCGCCGCGGCCGGCGACGCGCAAAAGCGCATCGCGATGCAATGGGCGACCCGTGCGAACGAAGCCTACCGCACGCTGCGCGATCCGCTGAAGCGCGCGACCTATCTGCTGTCGCTGCGCGGCGTCGACATCGGTGCCGAAAACAACACCGCGATGGAGCCCGCGTTCCTGATGCAGCAGATGGAGTGGCGCGAAGGCATCGAGGATGCCGCGGCCGCCCGCAACGTCGATGCGCTCGATGCGCTGCTCGCCGAACTGCGCGACGAAAAGCGCGTGCGCCTCGAGCGCCTCGGCACGCTGCTCGACAGCGCGGCCGACCAGGCCGCCGCCGAGGCCGTGCGCCAGCTGATGTTCATCGAACGGGTCGCGTCGGAAGTGGGCGCGCAGATCGAGCGCCTCGAAACTTAACCGCGTGCCTCGCGGCACGCGCAGCAAACGGGCCGAGTGCCCGAACGAACCAAGATGGCTTTACTGCAAATTTCCGAACCGGGCATGGCGCCGGCGCCGCACCAGCGGCGACTCGCTGTCGGGATCGATCTCGGCACGACGAACTCGCTCGTCGCGGCCGTGCGCAACAGCGTGCCCGAAGTGCTGCCGGACGAGACGGGCCGCGCACTGCTGCCGTCGGTGGTCCGTTATCTGGAGAAGGGCGGCCGCCGCATCGGTCACGAAGCGAAGGAGCAGGCCGCGACCGATCCGCGCAACACGATCGTGTCGGTCAAGCGCTTCATGGGTCGCGGCAAGGCCGAGGTCGAAGGTGCGGCGAACGCGCCGTACGATTTCGTCGACGCGCCGGGCATGGTGCAGATCCGTACGATCGACGGCGTGAAGAGCCCGGTCGAAGTGTCGGCCGAGATCCTCGCGACGCTGCGTTACCGCGCGGAAGATACGCTCGGCGACGAGCTGGTCGGCGCGGTGATCACGGTGCCCGCGTACTTCGACGACGCGCAGCGCCAGGCGACGAAGGACGCCGCGCGCCTCGCGGGCCTCAACGTGCTGCGCCTGCTGAACGAACCGACGGCGGCCGCGATCGCCTACGGTCTCGACAACGCGGCCGAAGGCCTCTACGCGGTGTACGACCTCGGCGGCGGCACGTTCGACCTGTCGATCCTGAAGCTGACGAAGGGCGTGTTCGAAGTGCTGGCCGCGGGCGGTGATTCCGCACTCGGCGGTGACGATTTCGACCACGCGCTGTTCGGCCACGTGCTCGCGCAGGCCGGCATCGATGCGAAGGCGCTCGCGCCAGAGGACGTGCGCCTGCTGCTCGATCGCGTGCGCGTGTTGAAGGAAGCGCTGTCGTCCGCGCCGCAGGCGTCGCTCGACGTGACGCTGTCGAGCGGAGCGCACCTCGCGCAGACGATCTCGCACGACACGTTCGCCGCGCTCGTCGAGCCGCTCGTGCAGCGCACGCTGACGCCGACGCGCAAGGCCCTGCGCGATGCGCAGGTGAGCCCGGCCGACATCAAGGGCGTCGTGCTCGTCGGCGGCGCGACGCGCATGCCGGTGATCCGCGAGGCGGTCGCGAAGTATTTCGGCCAGCCGCCGCTCGTCAACCTCGACCCGGACCAGGTCGTCGCGCTCGGCGCGGCGATCCAGGCCGACCTGCTCGCCGGCAATCGCGGCAGCGGCGACGACTGGCTGCTGCTCGACGTGATTCCGCTGTCGCTCGGCGTCGAGACGATGGGCGGTCTCGTCGAGAAGATCATTCCGCGCAATTCGACGATTCCGATCGCACGCGCGCAGGAATTCACGACCTTCAAGGACGGTCAGACCGCGATGGCGATCCACGTCGTGCAGGGCGAGCGCGAGCTCGTCGCCGACTGCCGGTCGCTCGCGCGCTTCGAGCTGCGCGGCATCCCGCCGATGACGGCCGGTGCGGCGCGCATCCGTGTGACCTACCAGGTCGATGCGGACGGGCTGTTGTCGGTGTTCGCGCGCGAGCAGCATTCGGGCGTCGAGGCGTCGGTCGTCGTGAAGCCGTCCTACGGCCTCGCCGACGACGACATCGCGAAGATGCTCGAGGACAGCTTCAAGACCGCCGAGATCGACATGCGGGCACGCGCGCTGCGCGAAGCCCAGGTCGAGGCCGAGCGGATGATCGAAGCGACGCAGGCGGCGCTGGCGGCCGACGGCGAATTGCTCGACGATGCCGAACGCACGCAGGTCGACGCGCTCGTCGCGGCGCTGCGCACGATCGCGCAGGGCGACGACACCGACGCGATCGAAACCGCGACCAAGACGCTGGCCGACGGCACCGACGAATTCGCGGCGCGCCGGATGGACAAGAGCATCAAGCGCGCACTGTCGGGCCGACGGCTCGACGAGATCTGAATGAACGACCTGCGCGCGGGCCGGCGACGGCCCGCGCGATATTGAACCGTGCGGCGTCAACCGCCGCACCCTGACTGACGGAACGGACATGCCTCAACTGGTGGTGCTGCCTCACGTCGAACTGTGCCCGGACGGCGCAGTGATCGACGCGACGCCCGGCAAGAGTATTTGCGACAACCTGCTCGACCACGGGATCGAGATCGAGCACGCCTGCGAGAAGTCGTGCGCATGCACGACCTGCCACGTGGTGATCCGCGAGGGCTTCAACGATCTCGAGCCGTCCGACGAGGACGAAGACGACCTGCTGGACAAGGCGTGGGGCCTCGAGCCGACGTCGCGCCTGTCGTGCCAGGCGATCGTGAAGGAAGATTCCGACCTGGTGGTCGAGATTCCGAAGTACTCGATCAACCACGCGAAGGAAAATCACTGACGGATCGGCGGGGCGGACTCGCCACGTACACGGGAGAGCAGGCCATGAAATGGACCGATTCGCGCGAAATCGCCATCGCGCTGGCAGACAAGCATCCGGACGTCGATCCGCAGCGGATCAATTTCGTCGACCTGCGCCAATGGGTCATCGAACTGGACGGCTTCACCGACGATCCCGCTCACTCGGGCGAGAAGATTCTCGAAGCGATCCAGGCTCACTGGATCGACGAATCGGACTTCGACGACGAAGACTGAGGTTCGCGCCGGCGTCCGCGCCGCGTGGCTCCCGCAAAAGGAAAAGGCTCGTGAAGCATGCTTCACGAGCCTTTTTCGTTTCGAGCGTGCGGCGAGGGCCGTCAGTCGACGAACGGCCCCGGCGATGCGTCATGCGTGACGCATTACGAGCCGACCAGCGTGCCGTTCTCCACACGCACGCGCTGCCCCTGGCCGAACGGCGGCGGGTTGTGATACGTGAACGTGCGTGTCGCGCCGCTTTCCATCTGGACCTGCACCTCGTAGTCGGTTTCCGCGCGCACCTGCTTCTCGACCTGGTTGCCGGCAAGACCGCCGCCGAGCGCACCGATGATCGTCATCGCGGTGCGGCCGTTGCCGTGGCCGAACTGGTTTCCGAGCAGGCCGCCGGCCGCTGCGCCGCCGACCGCGCCGATCCCCGAGCTCTGGCCCGGCGTACGCGACTGCGTGATCGCGACGACCGTACCGCAGGTCTGGCAATAGGCCGGCTGCGCGGGCGCGGACGACTGTTGCGCGTATTGCGGCGGTTGCGGTGCGGGCGTATGGCGGTGGCGCGTGGCCGCCGGGCGCGGTGCGGGCTTCGGTTCGGCTTGCGCTGCAGCCGCCTTCTCGGCCGCCAGCTTCTGCTGCGCGGCCTGTTCGGCTGCCTGCTGCTGCGCTTGCGCGGCGAGCGCGGCGCTGGCGGCCGCGGCCGTATCGACGGCCGGCTGCGACGCGATCAGCGCGGCCTGGGTCTGGCCGTTCTGCGCGTTGTTGCTGCTTGCCTTCGGGAAGATACCCGTGATCGCGGCGGTGGCGGCGAGGCTGGCGACGATGACGGCGCCTGCCGCGGTCGCGATGAGCGGGTGGAGGCGTTGCTTTTGCGGCGTGGTTTGATTCTGGTTGTCCATTTTGTTCTCCGGTGTCGACCCGGCTTCGCACGTTGGCGCTGGCCGGATCCCACGCTCGGGAGCGAGCAGACTTGGCGTTCCGGCGCCGCGTTCTGGTCCCGTGGTCATGCGTGGTGACGCAACAGGAGTGTCGTCCACGGGCGAGCGGCGCACCGTATCAAGGTGTAACGAATTGCAGCGGGGAACTGGCGGTTGCTACCGGGAAAACCCGGAGAAGGCCGTCGCGACAAGGGGATAAAACGGGGGAGGATCGAAAGCCGGCAGACACCGGCAGGCGGGATTTACGCGTGGTTACAAAGCACGCACGTGTGCGCCGCGGGGCGCGGCGCACACGCGGGCACGGCCGTCAGTCTTCGCGGCGCAGGTGCGGGAACAGCAGCACGTCGCGGATCGTCGGGCTGTCGGTCAGCAGCATCACGAGACGGTCGATGCCGATCCCGCAGCCGCCCGTCGGCGGCATCCCGTGTTCGAGCGCGCGAATGTAGTCGGCGTCGAAGAACATGGCTTCCTCGTCGCCGGCATCCTTCTGCTCGACCTGCTTCTTGAAGCGTGCGGCCTGGTCTTCCGGATCGTTCAGCTCCGAGAAGCCGTTCGCGATCTCGCGGCCGGTCATGAACAACTCGAAACGCTCGGTGATGCCCGGCACCGTATCCGATGCGCGTGCGAGCGGCGACACCTCGACCGGGTAGTCGATGATGTAGGTCGGCTCCCACAGCTGCGATTCGGCGGTTTCCTCGAACAGCGCGAGCTGCAGCGCGCCGGTGCCGGCGTTCAGGAATGCCGGCTGCGACACGTCGACGCCGAGGCGCTTCAGTTCGGAGCGGAGGAACGCGTCGTCCGACAACTGGCCGTCGGTGTACTGCGGCGCGTACTTCTGGATCGCCTGCGTGATCGTCAGGCGGTGGAACGGCTTCGCGAGGTCGAGCTCGCGGCCCTGGTACTGGATCGTCGCGGTGCCGAGCGCATCGATCGCCGCCTGGCGGATCAGCTGCTCGGTGAAGTCCATCAGCCAGCGGTAGTCGGTGTACGCGGCGTAGAACTCCATCATCGTGAATTCCGGGTTGTGGCGCGGCGACACGCCTTCATTCCGGAAGTTGCGGTTGATCTCGAACACGCGTTCGAAACCGCCGACGATCAGGCGCTTCAGGTACAGCTCCGGCGCGATGCGCAGGAACATCTGCATGTCGAGCGCGTTGTGATGCGTGACGAACGGCTTGGCCGCGGCGCCGCCCGGGATCGGGTGCAGCATCGGCGTCTCGACTTCCATGAAGTCGGCGTTGTCCATGAAATTGCGGATCGACGCGATGGTCTTGGTGCGCGCGCGGAACGTATCGCGCGTTTCCGGCGTGACGATCAGGTCGACGTAGCGCTGGCGATAGCGCATTTCCTGGTCGGCGAGGCCGTGGAACTTGTCCGGCAGCGGACGCAGCGCTTTCGACAGCAGGCGCAGCTCCTTGCACTGGACCGACAGCTCGCCCTTGTTGGTGCGGAACAGCACGCCGCGGGCGGCGACGATGTCGCCCAGATCCCACTTCTTGAATGCGTCGTAGGTTTCCGTGCCGACGTCGTTCGGCGTCACGAAGAACTGGATCTGGCCCGAACCATCCTGCACCGTCGCGAAGCTCGCCTTGCCCATCACGCGCTTGAGCATCATGCGGCCGGCGACCGACACCTCGACCGGATTCGCTTCGAGCGCGGCCTTGTCCGAGTCGGCGAATGTCGCCTGGAGATCGGCCGCGTGATGCGTCGGCCGGAAATCGTTCGGATAGGCGATGCCTTGCTCGCGCAAGGCGCGCAGCTTCTCGCGGCGTTCGGCGATGATCTGGTTTTCGTCCGCCGCGACGGCGGGCTGCGTTTGAGTCGGTTCGGTCATGATGGTCGGAATTCGGAGTGGGTGCGGCAACGCAAACGGGAGGGGCGAGGGGGCGCGGCCGGGACGGGCCGCGCCGCGGCGCTTACACGCCCTGTTTGAGGCTCGCGCTGATGAAGTCGTCGAGATCGCCGTCGAGGACGGCTCGCGTGTTGCTCATTTCCACGTTCGTGCGCAGGTCCTTCACGCGGCTCTGGTCGAGCACGTACGAACGGATCTGGTGGCCCCAGCCCACATCGGTCTTGCTCGATTCGAGCTTGTCCTGCTCGGCCTGGCGCTTGCGCATCTCGGCTTCGTACAGGCGCGACTTCAGCATCGCCATCGCTTCGGCCCGGTTGCGGTGCTGCGAGCGGTCGTTCTGGCACTGCACGACGATGCCGGTCGGCATGTGCGTGATCCGCACGGCCGAGTCGGTCTTGTTGATGTGCTGGCCGCCCGCGCCCGAGGCGCGGTACGTGTCGATGCGCAGGTCGGCCGGATTGACCTCGACTTCGATCGAGTCGTCGATTTCCGGATACACGAACACCGACGAGAACGACGTGTGGCGGCCGCCCGACGAGTCGAACGGCGACTTGCGCACGAGGCGGTGGATGCCCGTTTCGGTGCGCAGGAAGCCGTATGCGTATTCGCCCGTGACCTTGACCGTCGCGTTCTTGATGCCGGCGACATCGCCGTCGGACTCTTCGAGCACTTCGGCCTTGAAGCCCTTGCGTTCGCAGTAACGCAGGTACTGGCGCAGCAACATCGACGCCCAGTCGCACGCTTCGGTGCCGCCGGCGCCGGCCTGGATGTCGATGAAGCAGTTGTTCGGGTCGGCCGGGTTCGAGAACATCCGGCGGAATTCGATGTCGCCGACGCGTGCTTCGAGCTGCTTCGCGTCGTCTTCCGATGCGACGAGGGTGTCTTCGTCGCCTTCCTCGCGTGCCAGCTCGAACAGGTCGAGCGCATCGCGCAGGTCGCTATCGAGCACTGTCAGCGTCGTGACGACGCCTTCGAGCAGCTTCTTCTCGCGGCCGAGTGCCTGGGCGTTCTTCGAATCGTTCCAGACGTTCGGGTCTTCGAGTTCCTTGTTGACTTCGATCAGACGCGCAGACTTGGCGTCGTAGTCAAAGATACCCCCGAAGCTCGCCCGCGCGGTTGCGCAGGTCGAGCAGGGAGCTTTCGATCGCGTTGAGACGTTCCGCTTCCATGATCGTTCGCTATTCTTGCTTCGTAAAAAAGCGGAATTATAGCCGATCGGCGGGGTTTCCCGGTGACGCGGAATGTGCTTGCATGCGTGCCGCGGCCCCGTTTGGCGCGGCGCGCATGCGGCTCGCGCGCGCCAGGGGCCGGGCGGTCGTGCGGTCGGGGCTCAGCCGGCCGCGTGTTCGACGATCAGCTGGACGCGCGTCACGCCGTTCCACGTGTCGGCCACGAGGCGGTACGCGATCAGCGCGCTCGCCGGCAGCGGGTCGGTGTGGTTGAACCAGATCGCGTTGAAGCGCTGGCGGCCGCGCGCCAGTTGCAGTTTCAGGTGCTTTTCCTTCACGAGCGACTGCGACACGACGTCGAATTCGCCGGAGAAAAGCGGGGCCGGAAAGCCCTGGCCCCAGACGGCTTCGTCGAGCAGCCCGACGAACTGCGGCGTGAAATACGCTTCCTCGAGTTCGCCGTCGGTCTCGATCACGCGCGAGAGCGCGTCGTCGGACAGCCACTCGCGTGCGACGGCCTCGAACGCGGCCGCGAAGCGCGGCACGTTGTCGGTATCGAGCGTGAGACCGGCCGCCATCGCGTGGCCGCCGAACGCGACGATCAGGTCGGGTTCGCGCTTCGACACGAGGTCGAGCGCATCGCGCAGGTGGAAGCCGGGAATCGAGCGGCCCGACCCCTTGACCCGCGTGCCGGCTTCGTCCGCGTGCGCGAACGTGAACGACGGGCGGTGGAATTTTTCCTTGAGCCGCCCGGCGACGATGCCGATCACGCCCTGGTGCCATTCGGGGTTGAACAGCGTGATCGTGCACGCGTCGGCCGGATCGACGTCGGCGAGATCGGCGAGTGCCTGCTGCTGCATGCCGGCCTCGATCTCGCGGCGCTCGCGGTTCATTACGTCGAGCTGCTGCGCGAGGTCCCATGCGCGGCCGATGTCGTCGGTGATCAGGCACTCGATGCCGAGCGACATGTCGGAGAGCCGCCCGGCGGCGTTCAGGCGCGGGCCGAGGCCGAAACCGAGGTCGAAGCCCGATGCGGTGCGCGCCTCGCGGCCGGCGGCGCGGAACAGCGCGGCGATGCCCGGCTGCATGCGGCCGTTGCGGATGCGCTGCAGCCCCTGCGCGACGAGCACGCGGTTGTTGCCGTCGAGCCGCACCACGTCGGCGACGGTGCCGAGCGCGACGAGGTCGAGCAGCCCGTCGAGGCGCGGTTCGGCCTCCTTGCTCGCGAATGCGCCGCGGCGGCGCAGCTCGGCGCGCAGCGCGAGCAGCACGTAGAACATCACGCCGACGCCGGCGATGTGCTTGCTCGGGAACGCGCAGCCGGGCTGGTTCGGATTGACGATCGCGCGTGCGGCGGGCAGCGCGTCGCCGGGCAGGTGGTGGTCGGTCACGAGCACGTCGATGCCGCGTGCGTTCGCGGCCTCGACGCCCGCGACGCTCGCGATGCCGTTGTCGACGGTGATCAGCAGGTCGGGCTTGCGTGCGGCCGCGAGTTCGACGATCTCGGGCGTGAGGCCGTAGCCGTATTCGAAACGGTTCGGCACCAGGTAGTCGATCTGCGCGCCGAACATCCGCAGGCCGCGCACCGCGACCGCGCACGCGGTCGCGCCGTCGCAGTCGTAGTCGGCGACGACGAGCAGACGTCGGTTGTCGGCGATTGCATCGGCGAGCAGCGACGCGGCATCCGCGCAGCCTTTCAGTTCGGTGGGCGGGACGAGGCGCGCGAGCGCCGTCTCGATGTCGGTCGGGGACTGCACACCGCGCGACGCATACAGGCGCGCGAGGACGGGGTGCAGGCCGTGGCGCGCGAGCGCTTCGGCGTCGGCGGGCGCGACGGGGCGGGTAACGATCCGGGTCATACGGGGTGTGCTTGTTATTCGAACAGGGATGCCAGCGCGCGGCGGCGCCAGAACTTGCGCAGGTCGCCGCGCGTCGCGTGCAGCGTCACGGAGCTGGTGTCGCCGCACAGCGTGAAGTCGACGCCGGCCAGCTCGCCGTTCTGCAGCGCGGCGAGGGCCGGCGCGAACCAGTCGCGCTCGAGTGCGGCGAGTCCGTCATGCCAGCGTGCCCAGTCCTGCTCGATGAACGGGGTGGTCAGCGCCGGCAGTTCGACGAGCGTCGCACCGGTGGCGGCGGGCAGCGTGCCGAACGCGGTCGGCGGCGCACCGGCATCGGCTTGCGCGGCGCGCGCGAGACCGAGGGCCGCGGGCGACGCGGAGAGCACGCGCGCGAACGGCTTGCCGACCGGCTTCAGCGTGCCCTGCGCATGGAACCAGATCGAATTGACGGCCGGCAGGCCGCGCGCCTCGCGGGCCTCGTTGACCGGGTGCTGGAACCATGCCATTTGCACTTCGTTCTGCAGCTTCATCCACATCCGCGAGCGCTCGCCCGTATGCGCCTCGTGCGGCAGCCAGATCTCGATGTTGCGGCCGCTCGCGCGCAGCGGCGCGGCGCCGGCGAGCCGGGCGAGCTGTTCGCTCGACAGGTACCAGCGTGACGGGTTCGGCGCCTCGAGCCGTACGCCGAGCTCCTCGATCAGCGGTCGCGCGACCGCGAGCAGTGCAGCCGCGTCGCCGTCGTCGAGCGCGAGGGCCGCCGGATCGACGAGCACCAGGTGATCGTGTGCGATTTCGACGTGGACGGGCTCGACACATGCCCACGCGTGCGCGCCGGGGTCGCCGCCGTCCGCCAACAGCATGTAGGGCGCGAGCGGCGCCTCGTCCGCGGCGTTGCCCTGGGTCGCGCCGAACTGGCGGGCCAGCCAGCGCTCGTGCGGCAGCGTGCGCTGGAAGTCCTCGCCGGCCACGCGCTCGACGAGGCTTGCGCGGGCGAGCAACTTTTCGAGCGCGGGGCTGTCCAGCGTGTGCAGGGACGAGGCCGCATCGGCCGCCGACGGCAGCGCGAACGGAACGAGAAAATGGAGGCGTCGGTCGTGCATGATGGTGCGCATTGTATGGCAAACTGCGCGCGTGATCGGGCCGGTGGACGGCCCGATTGCGTCCGGCGACCGTTTTTTCGACCGTGCCCTGGTGGCCGGCCGCCGCCGGACGGCTCCGGGCGCGGGCCGCCATCCCCGCCGTAACCAGCAGAAAGGATTCGCTTGAAACTTCCGTACGAATGGCAGATCGGCTGGCGCTACACGCGCGCCGGCAAACGCACGACCGGCAACGGCTTCATTTCCTTCATCGCGCTCGTGTCGATGCTCGGGATCGCGCTCGGCGTCGCGGCGCTGATCGTCGTGCTGTCCGTGATGAACGGCTTCCAGAAGGAAGTGCGCGACCGCATGCTGTCGGTGCTCGCGCACGTCGAGGTGTTCTCGCCGACCGGCTCGATGCCCGACTGGCAACTGACCGCGCAGGAAGCGCGCCGCAATCCGTCGGTGATCGGCGCGGCGCCGTACGTCGACGCGCAGGCGCTGCTCACGCGCCAGGACGCGGTGAGCGGCGTGATGCTGCGCGGCGTCGAGCCGTCGCTCGAACCGCAGGTGTCGGACATCGGCAAGGACATGAAGGCGGGCCAGCTGGCGGCGCTCGTGCCCGGCCAGTTCGGCATCGTGCTCGGCGACGCGCTCGCCGGCAACCTTGGCGTGACGGTCGGCGACAAGGTCACGCTGGTTGCGCCGGAAGGCACGATCACGCCGGCGGGGATGATGCCGCGGCTCAAGCAGTTCACGGTGGTCGGCGTGTTCGAGTCGGGCCACTACGAATACGACAGCACGCTCGCGATGATCAACATCCGCGACGCGGAGGCGCTGTTCCGGATGTCCGCGCCGACCGGCGTGCGGCTGCGGCTCACCGACATGCAGAAGGCGCCGCAGGTGGCGGTCGAGCTGTCGCATACGTTGTCGGGCAGCCTGTACATCCGCGACTGGACCCAGCAGAACAAGACCTGGTTCTCGGCCGTGCAGATCGAGAAGCGGATGATGTTCATCATCCTCACGTTGATCATCGCGGTCGCCGCATTCAACCTCGTGTCGTCGCTCGTGATGACGGTGACCAACAAGCAGGCCGACATCGCGATCCTGCGCACGCTCGGCGCGCAGCCGGGCTCGATCATGAAGATCTTCGTCGTGCAGGGCGTGACGATCGGCTTCGTCGGCACCGCGTCGGGCGTCGCGCTCGGCTGCCTGATCGCATGGAGCATTCCGTGGCTGATCCCGATGATCGAGCATCTGTTCGGCGTGCAGTTCCTGCCGCCGTCGGTGTACTTCATCAGCGAGCTGCCGTCCGAGCTCGTCGCGGGCGACGTCATCAAGATCGGCCTGATCGCGTTCGTCCTGTCGGCCGTCGCGACGCTCTATCCGAGCTGGCGCGGCGCGAAGGTGAAGCCGGCGGAGGCACTGCGCTATGAATGACCGCGCTACCGCATTCGCGGATTCACGACAACCCATCAGACAGGATTCGGCAGGTATGCAGGAATACGTGCTTCAGGCGCGCGGAATCACGAAGGCATTCGTGCAGGGCGGCTTCAACGTGCAGGTGCTCAACAACACCGAGCTGACGGTGCGGCGCGGCGAGAAGCTGGCGGTCGTCGGCGCGTCGGGCTCCGGCAAGAGCACGCTGCTGCACGTGCTGGGCGGCCTCGACGAACCGAGCGCGGGCGAAGTGTCGCTGCTCGGCAAGCCGTTTACGCAGCTCGCCGAGCGCGAGCGCAACGAGTTGCGCAACCGCGCGCTCGGGTTCGTCTATCAGTTCCATCACCTGCTGCCGGAATTCACCGCGCTCGACAACGTCGCGATGCCGCTGCGCATCCGCCGGATGACGACCGAGGACGCGCGCGAACAGGCGCAGGCGATGCTCGAACGCGTCGGTCTCGGTCCGCGTGCGAAGCACCGGCCGGGCGAGTTGTCGGGCGGCGAGCGGCAGCGCGTCGCGATCGCGCGCGCACTAGTGACGAAGCCGGCCTGCGTGCTCGCCGACGAGCCGACCGGCAATCTCGACGGCACGACGGCCGACACGGTGTTCAACCTGATGCTCGAATTGTCCGAGACGCTCGAAACGAGCTTCGTGATCGTCACGCACGATCCCGAGCTCGCCGCGCGCTGCGACCGCATCATGCGCCTGCGCGACGGCGTGCTGCACGAGGAGCCGGCGCTGCCGGTGTGAACAACGCCTCAACCGTGCCGCGGGGTGAGTCCCGGCGTTGCGGCGAGGGCGCAGGAAACCCGCCATGTGGATCGATACGCATTGCCATCTCGATGCCGCCGAATTCGACGCCGATCGCGACGCGGTCGCGCAGGCGGCGCGCGCGGCCGGCGTGTCGCGCATCGTGATCCCGAGCGTCGGGCGCGACAACTTCACGACGGTGCGCGAGCTGGCACAGCGCACGCCGGGCGCGGTCTATGCGCTCGGCATCCACCCGATGTATACGCCGCACGCGCGCGACGAGGATCTCGATCGGCTGCGCATGGAGATCGAGGCGAGCCTCGATGATCCGCGCTTCGTCGCGATCGGCGAGATCGGTCTCGACTACTTCGTGCCGGGGCTCGACGAAGCGCGGCAGCAATTCTTCTATCAGGGGCAGCTCAAGCTCGCGCGCGAATTCGACCTGCCGGTGCTGTGCCACGTGCGCAAGTCGCAGGATCGCGTACTGGCCGGGCTGCGCCGCTTCGGCGTGCGGCGCGGCATCGCGCATGCGTTCAACGGCAGTTTCCAGCAGGCCGATGCGTATCTCGCACAGGGGCTGCATCTCGGTTTCGGCGGCAACGTGACGTTCGGACGCGCGTTGCAGATCCGCCGTCTCGCCGCGCAGTTGCCGCTCGACGCGATCGTCGTCGAGACGGACGCGCCCGACATCGCGCCCGAGTGGGCGTACAGATCCCGCAACGCACCCGACCAGGTGCCGCGCATCGGCGGCGTGCTCGCCGAACTGCGCGGGATCGACGCGCACGCGCTGTCCCTATCCACAACGGCTAACGCGCTCGCCGCGCTGCCGCGCCTCGCACTTTCGTCCGCATAATCGTTGCCGGAAGGCGCCGCATCGACAGCGGCGGCGCCAGGTCGACGAGGAGGCGCGATGCGCGCGTGGTGGATCGCGTTCGCGCTCGGCGTCGTCGTGCTGCAGCGGCAGGCGGCGTTGCCGGGCGCGGGCGGCTGGGCAGGCGGGGCGGTCGTGCTGGCCGGTTGCGGCGCGCTGCTCGCATGGTGCGCGCGGCGCCGTCGAAGCCGCGCGATCGTCGCGTTCCGGTGGGTGCTCTGCGCAAGCGCGGCCTGCGCGATCGGATTCGGCTATGCGGCCGCGCGCGCCGAATGGCGGCTGCAAGACAGCCTGCCCGTCGAGCGGGAAGGGCGCGACATCGTTGTCACGGGCGTGATCAGCGGATTGCCGGTGATCGACGATACCGGCGCGCGGCTGCTGTTTGCCGTCGAATCGAACGATGCGGGGCTGGCCCGTTTTCCTCCCGTGATCCGGTTGTCGTGGCGCACGTACGGCGCGCCCGCCGCACGCGACACGATGCCCGATTTGCGCGCCGCGCAGCGCTGGCGCCTCGTCGTGCGCCTGAAGCGCCCGCACGCCGAGGCGAATCCCGGCGTGCGTGATAGCGAGGCGGCCTGGCTTGCCGCGGGCATTCGTGCGATCGGCTATGTGGTCGCGCCCGAGCGGGCGGAACTGCTCGACGCGCGGGCGTCGGGATGGCGCGCGTCGATCGATCGCCTGCGTGACGCGCTGCGTACTGGTATCGGCGACACACTCGGCAGCGGCGCGCCCCATCGCGGCATCGTGACCGCGCTCGCGGTCGGCGATCAATCCGGCATCGGCGACGACGACTGGCGCGTGCTGCGCAATACGGGCACGAGTCATCTGGTCGCGATCTCGGGCCTGCATGTCGGGCTCGTCGGCGCGATCGCGGGCGGGATCGTGTCGATGGTCTGGCGGCGTCTGCGCTGGCGCGGACGTGCCGCGGCGCTCATGATGCCGGTGCCCTACGTGGCTTCGCTGGCGGCACTGACGGCCGCCGCCGGCTATGCGGCGCTTGCCGGCTTCAACGTGCCGGCGCAGCGCGCGTGGTGGATGATCGCGGCCGGGGCGGCCGCCTATCTGGCCGGACGCAGCGTGCCGACCTCCGCGGTGTTGTGCGCGGCGCTCGGTGGCGTGCTGCTGGCCGATCCGTGGGCGGTGCTGTCGGCCGGGTTCTGGCTGTCGTTCGGGGCGGTCGCCGTGATCCTGATGGCCGTGGCGGGCTGGCGCGCGGTGCGCGAGTTCGACGGCGGCGGCGACAGTGCCCCGGATGATGCTGGCGCGGCCGACCGCCTGCGTCGCCTGCGTGCCTGGTGCACGCGTGCCGGGCGCCGTATCGCGGAGGCGACGCGCGTGCAGTACGCGGTAACGATCGGTCTCGCGCCGCTGACGGCCGTGTGGTTCGCGCAGATCTCGGTATCGGGCCCGCTGGGCAATGCGTTTGCAATTCCGTGGGTCAGCTCCGTCGTGACGCCGATCGTGCTCGCCGGGATCGGGTTGCCCGCGCCGTTGGACGCGTATGCATTCCGGATCGCGCATGCGGCGCTCGAACCGATGATGATGGTGCTCCGGCATCTCGCCGACTGGCCGGCCGGCGTGTTCTGGCTGCGCATGCCGGACTGGCCGGTGCTGGCGCTTGCGTGCGTGGGTGTCGCGTGGGTCTTGATGCCGCGCGGCTGGCCGCTGCGCTGGGCCGCGCCGATGACATGGCTGCCCCTGATCGTGCCGGCGCCCGATGCGCCGCCGCCCGGCGGCTTCCGGCTGACCGTGCTCGACGTCGGGCAGGGCGCGTCGGTGTTGGTGGAGACCGCGCGCCGGACGCTGTTGTTCGATGCGGGGCCGGGGGCGGAGTCGACCCATGCCGGTACGCGGATCGTTGCGCCGTCATTGCGTGCACGTGGAATCCGGACGGTCGATTCGCTCGTGCTCAGCCATGCGGATGCCGATCACGCGGGCGGTGCGGCGGCCGTCTATGCGGCCATCGAAGTTCGCCAGTTGCTTGCCGGCATTGCGCCGCGGCACCGGCTATGGCGCGACGCGCAGGCGGCTGGCGTGGCCGACCGGCTGCGTTGCGCCGCCGGGCAGCGGTGGACCTGGGACGGCGTCGTCTTCACGATGCTTTGGCCGCCGCGTGTGGCGGGCGCGGGCCCGTCGAACGAACAATCGTGCGTGCTGCGCATCGACGCGGGCGGCACGTCGGCACTGCTGACGGGCGACATCGAGGCACGCGCCGAGCGCCGGCTCATGGCCGACGCGCGCGACGCACTGGCCGCGCAGATCCTCGTCGTCCCGCATCACGGTAGCCGCACGTCGTCGGTCGAGCCTTTCCTCGATTCGGTCGGGCCGCGCGTCGCGGTATTTCCTGTAGGCTATCGCAATCGCTTCGGGCATCCGCACCGGACGGTCCTCGCGCGCTACGACGCGCGCGGGATTCCGCTGCTGCGCACCGATCGCGACGGGGCCGTGCGGTTCGACGTCGCGCCGGCGGGCGGCGGTTTCGCGTTCGAGCGTTATCGCGATGCGCAGCGACGGTACTGGATGGGCCGGTGACCGGTGCGATGGCGCGCGTCCGGATGGAAGCGACCGGACTGAGTGCTGAAGCACCAGCTAGTCGGCCTTGAACAATTCGCAAAGGCTTGTGCAGCAAGGCTCGATAGCTGAAACGGTGTTGTGAGATTTGCAAGGC
>NZ_QTQF01000064.1:0-27162 GCF_003854235.1 Burkholderia sp. Bp8998 | reverse complement strand
GGCAGATGACGGAATCTGAATCATTCTCATCGGAACGGCCGTTTGCCGACTGGAGCGGTCGCTCGAGTGTCCGAATGTGCATGCAGGCGAACGGCGCTTCATGGCCGGCAAGCGACCGCTCGCCGGCCCGTGCCATCAAACCTCTGTCTGCTCCGCCATCTCGAGGGCATCGTCGACCTCAATGCCGAGATAGCGAACTGTGCTTTCCGGCTTCGTATGTCCGAGCAGCAACTGCACCGCCCGAAGGTTTTTCGTCTGCCGGTAGATCAGCGAAGCTTTTGTGCGGCGCATCGTGTGGGTGCCGTATGCGGTATCGTCGAGACCAATCGAAGCGACCCAGCGGTGCACCATCCGGGCATATTGCCGGGTCGATAGGTGCGGCGACGTATGAATCCGGCTCGGGAACAGAAAATCCGCCGCCTTCAGTCCTCGCGCTTCGATCCAGGCTTCGAGGCTCTCACGAGTTTGTTCCGTGATCTCAAATTGCACCGGGCGCTGCGTTTTCCTCTGCATGACTGTCGCTCTGGACGCCACATGGCTCCCGTGACGGACATCCTGGACCTGCAACCGCGTAAGGTCGCACGCCCGCAGCTTGCTATCAATCGCGAGATTGAACATCGCCAGTTCACGAACGTTCGACGCCATCTGCAGTCTTGTCCGGATCGCCCAGATTTCCCTGAGCTTTAACGGCGGCTTCTGCCCGGTGAGCTTGCCCTTATTCCACGGCACGCGGTGGGCA
Organism: Burkholderia sp. Bp8998; assembly: GCF_003854235.1. Classification (NCBI taxonomy): domain Bacteria; kingdom Pseudomonadati; phylum Pseudomonadota; class Betaproteobacteria; order Burkholderiales; family Burkholderiaceae; genus Burkholderia; species Burkholderia sp. Bp8998. The sequence goes on along the minus strand of NZ_QTQF01000064.1, from coordinate 26,423 downwards.
ACGACGACATTCTCGGCTTTCATGACAATCTCCTTTCAGGCAATTGGAGATTGAGTGTGCACCGTCTCGGGTGGTCGCAACCGACCCACTTCGGCCCGTCGCCCCAGCTCGACGACAATGACAGCTTTTCAACATACAACAGTCGCTCGCGCGACGTCAGCTTCGTCCGACTATCGAGCGCGTGCGCTTTTGATCCAACTCATCCTTCGTTTTGGCGCACCTCGCTACCCACTCATGCTGCTTCCGTCTGCTTCCGTTAACGTGAGGTAAGCCCTGTGAGATACTGCATTGGAGGCCTTTGCCGCTGTAAGCAGCTTCTATTGTCATGAAGAAAATGGAACATCTGTCTGAAACACTCGATATACAAACGATACGCGTTCCCGCAGGAACGATTGCATTGAGGGACGACAGAATTGGCCGTAGATGGTCTGTCGACCTACCGCACTTTTTGATCGGCCGCTATCCCGTCACTCAGGCGCAATATGCTGCGGTAACCGGACAATGGCCATCGTCATATGTCGCCGCGCAATGTCCGGTAGTCAACGTATCCTGGATTGATGCCGCCCAGTTCTGCAACATGCTTTCAAAGGCGGCCGGTCTTCTCGACTGTTATGAATTTCATGGCGATGGAACGGGGGCTTCTCTTGTCCCAGAAAGTAACGGCTATCGCCTGCCCACCGAAGCTGAATGGGAGTACGCTTGCCGCGCCGGAACAAATGGTCCGAGATACGGCAAACTCGGCGATATAGCTTGGTATAGAGAAAACTCGGGGGGGCACACGCATGAGGTGGGTCAAAAGCAAGCAAATGACTGGGGGCTTTTCGACACGCTAGGAAACGTTTGGGAGTGGTGCGCCGATCTATACGACCCAGAAGTCTATGGTTCGTATCGCGTGTTTCGTGGCGGTGGTTGGGCTGATGCCGAACGAGGCTGCCTTGCTACGAATCGACGTCGTAGCCATCCGACATTTGCAATCGATGATCTTGGCTTTCGGGTTGCCCGATCGCTTGACGCTCGTGATGGGTAATCGCGAGCACATCCGGCTTTGTCGACCAGCAGTGTTGGACGAATCTGGGGCTTGCCCGACAGCGGGCTGTTGAAGCACATCAAGTAGCGACGCGACCGAGGGAACATCCGTTATCTAAGGCGCATCGGACATTCGAACGTCCGCTTGAGCGCGCGGTTGAACGACCGAAAGTGGCAACCCTAACCCGTCATCCAATCTTCAGCGCCGTCAACGACCGCTGACAAGCAATTTCCGCCAGCTGCCACATTGCTTTCACACGCCGATTTCGCCGAGCAGAATTCGGCTGAAGTCAGTACGAAATACAGGAGCCCGCACCCATTGGCCGGGGTCGGGCTTTCTGCTCGGGGGAACGGTCCTCGATACGGTTTGCCTGGATGGCCGGACTCACGATTACTCGCCGCCGCCCGAAACAAGGTTTGCATTGATCCACGATGCCACGTCGGTGACCGGAATGGCGTGGCGTTGATTGAACGTCCCACTCTTGTCCCATGCGACACCTCGCCCTTGAGCAAAAGCCGCACGATACTTGCGCATCATATTGTTCGGGTCGCGCACCAGCTCATCCAGCAAATACTGCTCGCTCCACACCGAACGGCTGAACGGCCGGCCGAGGCCCGCTTGCAGCTTGTCGGCAACCTCCCCGTAAGTCACTGTGTCGCCGGCCAGATACACGATCTCGTTCCGGATACGGGGCTGGGCGAACACGATCGCGGCGGTCAGCGCACCGATATCATCGGGCGTCGTCAGCGTCACGGCGGTGTCGAGGCTGCCCAGCGCGTGGACTGCGTCGTTTTGCAGGTCGACGACACCGAATTCCGGCTCGAACAGGTAGCCCATGAACATGCCGGTCGAGATGATGACCCACTCGGTCTCGTGCTGACTGCGCAGCAACTCGCGCACGTCCAGCTGTGCGTCGAAGATGTCCTGCGGACTGCCGCGGCCGATCACGTCGAAATCGACCCCGAACTGCCACGGGAAGTACCTCGGGATGCGCGCCTGCAACGCAGCCCGCGCCAACTTCATCGGCGTGTCGATTCCGGCTGTAATGCCCGCGCAACCGATTACCGTGTCATATCGCCCGAACAAGGCGGCGAGCTCATCGATGGAGCGCTTCACGAAATCGCCTACGACGATCTCGATCCCGAGATCTCGAATCTCCGCGATATCATGCCGCTTGGCGGGTGCGCTGGACTCGACGGCGCTCGCGCGCAGCAGCACGCTGATCTTCGCGCCTGCGACGTCCTTCGCTCGACGCGCAAGATTGCGTAGTACCGGGAGGCCGAGTTCGCCGGCACCGAGCACGAGAATGTTTTGAGACGTAGCGTTAAGATCTGTTTGGTTCATCGTCTAGCCTGCTGAGGAATGCGTTGCACGCAGTCTAGCGGTGCATTGACGTGTATGAAAGAAGGTACATGCGTGATACTGGGAGCCAGATAGTTGGATCGAGACGAACTTCTCAAATATTCGCAGACCGTGTGCGACGGCCTGCGAGACGATGATGACGGGCTGCGGCGGGAGGTGCTCGCACACGCCGGAAGTCGTTGGTCGCTCGGTGTCGTCCACACGCTCGGCGTCTACGGCAGGCTGCGCCATGCCGAAATCGGCAGGCGCATGCACGGGGTGACTCAGCGGATGTTGACGCGCACGTTACGACAACTCGAACGTGACGGCCTGGTGCTCCGTCACGATTTCGAAGAAGTGCCCCCTAGAGTCGAATACGAGTTATCCGACACGGGCATGGACCTGCTCGTTCGCATGGTCCCGCTGTGGACCTGGATCGTCGAGAATGCGGACCGCTTCCGAGAAGCGAGGCGGAGTTTCGACAGCCAGCACCGCGACACGAACTTGTAGCTTGCCGGTTGTTGATTTGCCTCCCCTACTTCCCTGGCCCGGAGAAGAATTGGAGCCTCTGAGTGAGCGGTTTATGGCGGCCGCGCAGGAATGGCGGCCGCGCAGGAATTGCCGCGCTTCAGCTACCGACGGATGTCGGCGTGCTCAGCGGGCACGGCCATGAGGAGTGGCAATGCTGGCTGGAAAGCGTTGGGGCACGGCAGATCGAGGCGAGCCGTGGACTCGTTTTCGATACCCTCGAATTGACGCTCGCCGCTGCGGAGGAAGGGCATGGCGTTGCAATCGGCGATCCCCGGATGGCGAGGGACCGCCTGCAGGCGGGGACACTGATGACGCCTTTTGCCGACGTGGCGCAAAACGGCTTGTCGTACTTCGTCGTCTATCCATCCCAACGGGCCGTACAGTCCAAGATTCGCGCCTCGCTGACGTCTTGTTTCGGCTGGCGCAGGAAGACTGATCGTTATCGGGGAAAACAGTCCTGTACTGCGACTTCGCAGTCAGCAGGTGACGCGAGTGCGAACACCGCCAATGCCAGTGTTCAAATCTTCGATGATCACGTTACGCATCGCCAATCGGGCCGCTGAAGCAGGACGGCACATTTCGACAGGGCAGAGTCTCATAGCTAAGCGGAACTGACGTTCGAATGTCCGCGCCGAGAGCGCGATCGAACCACCGCAAATGGCGGCTTCCAATCAGAGATCTCCCCGCACTTCACCGGTTCCCAGCGCGCTCCGCTGCCGGTTGACTTCCGCCCAAAGCTCATCGCTGTCGTCATTGCGCAGCAGGACCATCCAGTCCAGTTGATCGTCGGTCACGCCGAAGTATTCCAGGAGTTCCCGGCGAACCGCATCGACGAACTGCGCGTATTCCGGGGTTGCCTGGGCCTGCGCGTGCAAGGCATCGTATTCCGCATCGTCCGCGCCGCCGCCGTGCTCGTCGATATAGCGCGAGATCCACTGGTCTCGTTCGCGGTCGTAATCGGCCTCGGCGCGCATCGCTTGAACAGCCGTGTAGAAATCCAATTGGGCAAACGCGGCGATCGCCGCCGTTGTCGCCTCGTCGAATGTAGTCGTCATTCCATCTCTCATGTTGGTCAGGGCACATCATCGCACGGGCCGCACCCGGGCAGGTGCGCCGAATCCGGCCGGTGCGACACGCCGCGTGACGCCGACGTTTGGCCCGTGCAAAGGCAACATGATCAGGAGGTCATGCCGATTGTCATGGTCAGGCGCTGGGGAGTCGCGTTCAACGGCGCGACGGATCGTCGACCTTCAATGACGACTTGCTGCGGCAGATAGAGGTCGCACACCGGATATCCGGAGGCCGAGGGCCGCGAATGTCCGGTGTCTGCGAAAGCTGTTTCCCGATGCGCTGGTTCGCGCTCGAGACTATCGTGCCGTGCCGAGCACGCTCGTCACGGCAGTGGCGCCGATCGGAGCCACCTTCGCGATCGCTGCCGTTGCCGCCGCATCGACAGCCGTCGATCGAATGCCCGGCCTCATCACGACCGTCGCGTTCGTCTTGATCGCGGCGTCGACTGCCGTCACCACGCCGGCCGCGGCAGTGCGCAGCGAAGCCAGCGCCGTCGGGCCAAGCGACGCAATCACCGCCGGATCGGGGGCGATGACGCCGCCGTCCGGACCGGGATCGGGGCCGATGGGAATCCCGCTGAATGGCGCCTTGGTCAGAATGTGCTCGATCTCGCAGAGCACCTCCTGGAGTCCCGCTGCTTGCGCGGATATCGTGGTGAAGGTGTCCTGTCCGGTCGTGAATACACCATCGGGGCGCGTCACGCGAACGCCGATCGTGACCGCGTCGCCGACCGCCGCCGGAAGCTGCACGGTAAAGATCGAAGACGTGGCATTGCCGACCGGCGACGCACCACCGCTGGCTGTCCACTGATAGGTCAGGCCGCTTCCCATGTCAGCCGTGTCGACGGTAAACGAAGCCTGGGTGCCCGCTTGATTGGTAACCTGGCATTGCGTATCGGTAACCGAGCGAATATTGCGGTGATCGAGAACCAGCTCGGTCTGGATCGGTGTTTGGGTCGAGCCTTCCACAGGGAGTTGCTTGACGACGTGGATGCCACTGTGAACACCCAGGTCGGCGAACACGCGGACCGTGTGACTGCCCGCACTGTCGAAGACCAGTTGCGAGTTGAGCGTGCGCGTCGAGCCCTGGTCGATGGCGTTCGCGCCACCCTCTTCGGCGAGATTGCCGCCATTGTCTGCCGCGACGAGCTGGAAGGCCGGCGACGCGTGATAGCCGACATTGGCCGCCGTGAACTGCACGCCCACCGGCCTGCCGACTTCCTGCACCGCGGGAGAGAGCGTGAGCCCCGCGCCAAGAACGACCGCCTTGGGTGGCACCTGCGGACCGTAAGTGGTGCAGAAGAATCCCTGCAGCGGGCCACGCGCCGCGTCCGCCGCGCTTTCGGTGGCGACGAGATCGGGGCCGCTGAAATCGAGGACCGTCGTCGACTCCGTGTCCGGGACGTTATTGTCATAGATGAACAGGGTGGTCGTCCCGTTCGGGTTGTCCTGATAACCGTAGACGAGCACCTGATGGTTGTCGAACGGACTCCAGGTCGTCCCGATCAAGCCGATCGGAACGGGCGTGCCGCCGTCGATGCGGGCCTTGAGCGTCGCCAGTTGAGCGAGCGAGTTGCCCTTCAGCCACGCCCGGCCGCCGTCTCCACCGAAGTGGAATACCCCCATCCATTGCAGGAACGTCGCTGCGTTGTCCTGAACGCTCTTCAGCAGGCGCGACCAGATATAGTCGCGCAGCACGGTGCCTTCCGGCGTCGTGCGCTGCGGCTGATCGTTCGGACCGGTGCCGCGCGGAACGATCCATCCCTTGAGGAAATAGTCGCACGACGAGAACGCCATCCCGCCGCAAAGGCCATAGATGCCGCCGTTGCTGGTCTCGATTGCATTGGCGATCTGGTTCACGATCGCGTCGTTTGCGGCTTTCACTGTCTCGTAGACGAGCCAGGGCCCGATAAACGGGACGCCCGCTTCCGCGACGAGCACGGGGCCGCCCGCCGCGAGAATCAAGGGAGAGAGCACGATTTCCACTGCGGCAAGCGCATCGGTGACGACTTGGGTGACCGTCGCCTTTTCCGTGTCGTCCCACATCCAGGTGTTCGAGAATGCATAACCGTCGGTCTCAGGCCGAAATCGCGTTCGAGACATGGCTTCACTCCTGCGTTGAATTCAACGAGTCGTCAATGCGGATGCCCGAGGCGCGAAACGCCAATTCTTCAATTGACTGCGGTCAGCGTGGCAAATGCGTCTCCTGGTCGGATCAATCATAGGTAACGGTCGAAGGAATTCAAGGCCGTCACTTCGGGTGGAAGATAACGCGAAAGCACACGGTCAGATCTTCAACGTCATCGACAGATATTTGAATACGGTCGAGACCCGCAGCAGATGTCGTGACTCCCGGTGCGTCAGCACCCACAGCTCCGTCTGGCAGTCGTGCAGGACATCGGTCAGTTGCACGAGATCGGAGCGGCCGCGTGTCAGGAACGTCGGCAGGATGCCGACGCCCATGCCCAGGGCGACCAGCTCCATCACGGTCAGGATGCTGTTGACCTTGTAGTGCGGCACCACTTTCCGGAAATGACGTTTGCGCCAGACGACCGATGGGTGGCCCGGAAGCGCATCGTCCGGCGCGATCCAGCGCGCCTTGCCCGCCGTGACGTCTTCATAACGGCGTGCGGCGTCGTAGTGCCTCGACGCGAAAAGCGCCACGTCGATCGAACCGACGTGCTTGCCCACGAGATAGTCCGGGGGCTGCTTGGTCGCGCGCACCGCGATGTCGGCATCGCGGCGCCCCAGGTCGGCAATCTCGTTGCCCGTGTGCAGCTCGTACGCAAGCAGCGGGTGAACGGCTTCCAGCTGCTTCAGCGCCGGCCCGACCAGCCCGTGCAGAATCGTATCGGTGGTGGTAATGCGCACCATGCCCGCCACCCGCTCGGGCACTTGTTGCGCGATCGAGCGGGCCGATTCGACCTGCACTTCCACTTGCTCCGCGTGTTCGGCCAGCGCCAGCGCGATTTCCTTCGCGCGATAACCTGAGCGGGTCCGTTCGAACAGCTGCTGCTGCAGGCCGCGCTCGATCCGCCGGAGGTTGCGAAATACGGTCGAAGCATCCACGTCCAGGCGCTCGCCGGCCTGGACCAGCGTGCCCGAGCGGGAAAGCGCCAGGATCGTTTCGAGGTCTGCTGCGCTGAGCTTGTATGGCATCCAGTTGTCCCCCGTGTATTGCATTTTTGCATTCTCTCATTGTAATTATGCGTATTATTCAAGCATATCCGCAATGCTAAATTCGGTGCCGCTTTGCTAACTCTCGCAATGGGTACCGATATGAATCAATCGATTTCGACAAGTGACAATGCCGCCTATGGCGCATTGCTGCTCCGCGTGGCGTTGGGCGTCATGTGGATTTCCCATTCGCTGCTGAAATTGCTGGTCTTTACCTTGCCGGGTACCGCGCAGTATTTCCAGAGCGTCGGCTACCTCGGCTTCCTCGCCTATCCGGTGTTCACGGCCGAGCTGGCCGGTGGCATCGCGCTCGTGCTGGGCATCTATGCGCGCCAGGTCGCATTGTTGCTGGTGCCGATCATGGTGTGCGCGGCGCGTGTGCACTTGCCCAATGGCTGGGTGCATACGAGCCAGGGCGGCGGCTGGGAATACCCGGTGTTCCTCGTCGTCGCGTCCGTCGCGCTCTGGCTGCTCGGCGACGGCGCGCTGGCGGTACGGCGCAGCCAGCGCTTCGCGCTAGGCGCGGCTTGACACGGCGAGGCGACGACATGAGCACGCCCCAATACCACCTCGTCAGCCATGTGCTTTGCCCGTACGTGCAGCGCGCAGTCATCGTGCTGACCGAAAAAGGTGCGCCGTTCGAGCGGACGGACGTCGACCTGAGCAACAAGCCGGACTGGTTTCGCAGGATTTCCCCGCTCGGCAAGACGCCCGTGCTGGTCGTCGATGGCGCGCCCATCTTCGAATCGGCCGTGATCTGCGACTACCTCGACGAGACACTCGCGCCGCGGCTGCATCCCGATGCGCCGCTCGAGCGGGCGCGGCACCGCGCCTGGGTCGAGTTCGCATCGGCACTGCTGAACGCTGTCGGGGGGTTCTACACGGCGCCGGACGAAACGGCGCTGGCCGCGAAAACCCGTGACATCCGCGCACGATTCGAGCAGCTCGAAGACACGCTCGGCGCCGGCCCGTATTTTGGCGGCGCGCACTTCAGCATCGTGGACGCGGCGTTCGGGCCGGTGTTCCGCTACTTCGACGTGTTCGAGCAGATCGACGACTTCGGGTTCTTCGCCGACCTGCCCAAGGTCACCGCGTGGCGGCAACGACTCGCCGAACGGCCGTCCGTGCGCGCGGCGGTCCGGGCCGACTATCCGCGGCTGCTGATGGACTTCCTGCTCAAGCGCGGCTCGGCGTTGTCGACGCGTATCCGCAATCAGGTTTTGCCGGTTCAGGATTGAACCGAATCACTTTTACGTGCCGGCGTCGCACAAGCGCCGGCAGCTTCGTTGCGCCCATTCCAACTCCAACAAGGATTTATTCCGTGACCGCAGAAACCATTGAGATGCCGCACTCGAGCATCGGCAGCGTTCAGCTGAAGGCAGACATCACTCAGCACGAAATCGCGGCACTGCGTACGCGTTACAACCTGGCGGATGCGCATACGCATCAGGATCAAAGCCCCACTCAACGCGCGATCGTCGCGAGCCTGCCCGACCTCTGGTACGGGGCGGCCAGCCAGACACAGTACAAGAGCGAGCAGGAGTTCATCCACGCATTCTATTCGTTGCACGGCCAGCACCGCGCGTTGAAGCGGCACGACGAGATCTATCTCGTCTACGCGGCCTCGATCGCAATGCACATCACCGCCACGCATCTGCAGAAGAAGAACATGCGGGTGGGACTGATCGAGCCTTGCTTCGACAACCTGCATGACCTGATGAAGCACATGCAGGTCCCGATGGTACCGCTTCGGGAAGCACTCTTTCAGGATCCGGCACAGGTCTACGACAATCTCGTCGCGCGCGTGGACAGCCTCGACGCCGTGTTCCTGGTCGACCCCAACAACCCGACGGGCTTCAGCCTCTTCAGCCCGAACGACCATGCGTTCCGCGAAGTCGTGCGCTTCTGCGTGGACCACGACAAGCTCCTCGTCATGGATTTTTGCTTCGCATCGTTCATCCTCGCGTCGGGCCAGCCCCGCCCCGATGTGTACGAGATTCTCGAGGATTCCGGGGTGCGATATATCGCGATGGAGGACACCGGCAAGACATGGCCGCTGCAGGACGCGAAATGCGCGACGCTGATGTGCAGCCGCAACCTGAACGACGACATCTATCCGATCGTCACCAGTGTGCTGCTCAATGTTTCGCCGTTCGTGCTGAAACTGGTCACGGAGTATGTGCTTGACAGCGGCCGAGATGGTTTTGCTTCGGTGCGCGACCTGCTCGACACGAATCGCGAGATTGCGCGCACGCGGCTCGATGGCGGGTTGCTGCGCTACCTGACGCCGACGGTGAAGACCAGCGTCGCGTGGTTCGAGATCACCGCCCCGGAGTGGAGCGCGGACGCGCTGCAGGCCTATTTGCTCACGCACAACGTCTATGTGCTGTCCGGCAAATATTTTTACTGGAGCAATCCGGCCAGGGGGCAGCGCTTCATCCGTATCGCGCTCGCGCGTGAAACGCCGGTATTTGCGTCAGCGGTCGATGCAATCAGCGGCGCGCTCAAGGAGCTGCAGCAATGACGCGGCCGACCCTGTTCATCGACGCCAGCTTCTTCCTCGGCATGCACGACGGCAATGAGCGCCGCCGCCTGAAGTCACTCGGCTACTTCTCGCGCAACCTGTCCGCGCAACCGCGGATGAACTACGAGCAGATCGGCATCTGCGACGCAGTCATCTGGACGCAGCGCCGCGAGGTACAGGATCTCTATTACCCGTTCATGGATCGGCTCCACACCGACATGGCCATCCAGCGCAGCGGGTACACCTACCAGGAGATCGATACCGCCCTCAGCGATCCGCAACTGAGGTCGTTGACACCAGAGCGCGCGCTGCTCGCGGCGCAGGTGCTCCGCAGCCACGCATCGCTCGCGACGCACGATCCCGTCCTGCTCGGGCTGGACTGCCTGCAGGGCCGCATCTGGAACGCGCCGGCCGGAGACGATCGCCCGGTCGCGTTTCCGCCGGAACTGCAAGCGCTATACGAAGCGTCGCGCGCATTCGTTCATCACGATGAAAATCCAACCCATGGCAACTGACGTCTTCGTTCCATTGATCACGCCGGTCACCGCCGACGGCAACGTATGCGGCCGCAGTGTCGGGCACCTCCTCGCGTCGTTGCGGTTGTCCGCGACCGGATACATTCCGTGCCTGACCTCGGGGGAAGGCTGGCGCCTGACCGACAAGCAGTGGGAAGACATGCTTGCGTTCACGCTCGAACACGCCGGCGATCGTCGTGTCGTGGTCGGAATCGAGCGGCCCTCGACGGAAGAGGTGATCGCCTGCGCGAAGCGGGCCCGGCAACTCGGGGCGGCCGGTGTCATGCTGACCTCGCCGTTCGGCGAATCGGTCGGACAGGACGCCATATTCGATCACTATCGGCAAGTGCACGATGCGGCCGACCTGGATGTCTACATTTACAACGAGTCCAGTCTGTCCGGCAACGAGACGTCGGTCGACACGCTGCTCGCCATTGCGTCGCTGCCGCGTGTCGTCGGCATCAAGGACTCCTCGGAGGCCGCACCGGACATCGGCCTGATCAACGCGCTGCAGCGGCATGGCCTGAAGTACTTCGTCGGCTGGGAACATCATCTGGGCGCCGGGCTGCCCGCGGATGGCTGCGTGGTGTCGCTGGCCAATCTCGAACCGGCGCTGTGCCGCGTCGCGGCCGCGCTCGGCGGCGGCGTGGTGAAGAGCGAGCTGGACAAGCTCACAACGGCCTATTCGCTGCTCAGCCCGGACTGGTATGCGCACGTCAAGGCGGAGCTCTACGCGCGCGGCATCATCGCTTCCCCGCAACCTGCGTGACCGTGAGGAATCGACATGCCGCCCCCGACACAGAAAGACCTTTACCGCTCCAACCGGGCAAGATTGCAGGCACCGTGGAATCAGGACCCCGCCGTCGACGCATTCGAGCGCGAATGGATCGCTCGACGCCTCGGCGAGCTTCCGCACATCGCGCTGCCTGCTTCCCTGGCCGAACTGAGGACCGCGCTCGCGCAGCAGATCGCGGCGGAGCAGAGCGCCGCTCAGCCCGAGGCCGACTATGTCGCCGAACAAATGCAGCCGGACGAGTTCCGCATCCTCGTCCAGGAGTTCGCGATCGACGGATTGACGGAAGCACAGGCCTTCTATTACGTGCTGCCTCGCCTGCCCCTCGAAGCGCAGATGCCGCTGCTTCGGATCATGATCGACGAATTCGGTTCGGGCAACCTCAAGCGCGCGCATACGACACTGTATGTCAACCTGCTGCGCGAACTCGGCATGCCGACCGAGCTTGCGTTCTATCTGGACAAGGCCGGCGCATCGAGCTTCGAGTTCGTCAACCTGTTCTTCTGGCTGGCGCTACGCGCCGACGATGCATCGTATTTCGCCGGCGCGCTCACCTACCTCGAGACGGCCATTCCCGCGTTCTTCGAGTGCTACGCACAGGCGTGCCGCCGGCTGAACGTGACCGCGCACGCGTACTACACCGAGCACCAGCACATCGACGGCTTCCACGCGGTCGAAGGCCAGAAGCTGCTGGCGACGATGCATGCCACCGGCACGCTCAACGTAGTGAAAGCGTGCCAGGGCGCGCGCCTGATGAGCCACGTGACGGACGTGGCTTTCAGGGACGCGGTGGCCAAGGCGCGGCAATACGGGAAGTCGCTCGAGCCGGTGGCGGTCGAATGACGATGGATCACGACCACTACGCGGAAACGGGCCACTTCGCCGTCGACATCGACGGGCGCAGATATCACATTCCCAGCCATTGCCCGCATCGCGCGGGGCGCTTGCAGTACGGACACGTCAACACGCATCGCAAGACGATCACCTGCCCGCTTCATCACTCGGTCTTCTGCCTCGAATCCGGCAAGCAGCTCGCGGGGGTCGAATGCGGCGCGCTGGACGTCAGACATGCATCGATCAACTGCATCGACACAAGGACAAGCGCATGCAATACGTAGCCGAGCAATTGTGGACACCCTTCTCGGAATCACTTCTCGGATGGGACGACGCCTTCCACGATCTCATGCTCAACGATCAGGTGCGCATGAAAGCCTACCGGGACGCGATCATGGAGGCGGTCCGGCCGGGCGATCACGTCGTCGATCTCGGGACCGGAACGGGCATCCTGAGCCAATGGGCGCTGGAAGCCGGCGCGGCGCGCGTGACCGGCATCGAGATGAACGCCGAGATTCTCGACCTGGCGGTGCGCCGCATGAACGACGCCGGATACGGCACACGTTTCGTTCCGCTCAATCAGGTGTCCTATGACGTCGAACTCGAATCGCCCGCCGATGTGCTGATCTCCGAGATCATCGGGAACATGGCGGACAACGAGAATTTCCAGCCGATTCTCGAAGATGCGATCCGCCGCTTCCTGAAGCCGAACGGACGCATCCTGCCGCTGTCGGTCTCGTCGTTCCTGGTGCCCGTGGCCGCGCCCCACGCGCATGAGGACTTGCGCGCCGGCGCGGTGTCGAGCCTCACGCCGCGGTACGACGTCGCGCAGCTCTACGAGAAAAAGGGCATACGCTCGCCCTTCAATCTCTACTACGACTGCATTCTCCCGCGCGGGCTTTACCTGAGCGAACCGCAACAACTGTGCCACTACGCGGGCAAATGGGATCAGCCTTCCAGCTACACGCGCCAGCTGTCTTACGGACTGCGCACGAATGGCCTGCTGACCGGCTTCAAGTCCTGTTTCAAGGCCGTGCTCTCGGCTGGCACCGTGCTGGACATTTCCGGCGGCGACGTGTCCGCGGGCGAGACGTCCGACAGCTGGAAGCACGCCTATCTGCCGATCGAGTTTCCAATCGAGGTCCAGGCAGGCGACACGTTGAACATGTCGTTCAGCCGGCGCTATCCCGACGGAGGCGAAACGGGGTTCCAGCAGTTGTACGCGTGGCACGGCACGGTGGAACGGCAAGGCAACATCGTCGGTCGATTCGCGCAGGACATGGGCGAGTAGCGACGCTTCGGTCATCGCAATAATGGAGCCATCGGACAGGCATCGTGCTGTCCCGCACAAATCGGGTATCGGGTTGCGCCGGCCGCAGGCAGGCGGCGCTACCCGTGCAATCGCTCGTGAACAATCGGTCGCGACACGGCGCTAGCGCAAACCCCGACCCCGGTTGCACTGTTCATCGCCGTTCGCGTCCTGTATTGTCCTTCCATCCCCGGTTGCAGAACCGGTGCATGGGAGGCGCATGATGCAGAAAAGGAATGCCGCAGCCGTCTGGATCCTGATCGCGATGGTGGCGGGCATCGTGATCGGCTACATGATCTTCACGAGCTTTCCTGACAAGAAGGCTACGACCGAGATCGCCGGTTACATCTCGCTCGTGTCCGACGTGTTCCTGCGCCTGATCAAGATGGTGATCGGGCCGCTCGTGTTCTCCACGCTGGTCGTCGGCATCGCGCACATGGGCGACGCGGCATCGGTCGGGCGCGTGTTCGCGAAGGCGTTCGGCTGGTTCGTCACCGCGTCGCTGATCTCGCTGCTGCTCGGGCTGCTGATGGCGAACCTGCTGCGCCCCGGCGACAACCTCGGCTTGCCGCTGCCGGACATCGGCGCATCGGCGAACCTCGCGACCTCCAAGTTCACGCTGAAGGATTTCGTCGGTCACATGGTGCCGAAGTCGTTCGCGGAAGCGATGAGCAACAACGAGATCCTGCAGATCGTCGTGTTCTCGATGTTCTTCGGCGTGGCGCTCGCCGCGCTCGGCGAGCGCGGCAAGATCCTCGTGGCCGCGATCGACCAGCTGTCGCACGTGATGCTCAAGATCACCGGCTACGTGATGAAGCTCGCGCCGCTCGCGGTGCTGGCCGCGATGGCCGCGACCGTCGCGGTCAACGGGCTGTCGGTGCTGCTGAAGTTCGCGGTGTTCATGGGCGACTTCTACGTCAGCCTGTTCCTGCTCTGGACGTTGCTCGTCTGCGCCGGGCTGGTGTTCCTCGGGCCGCGCGTGTTCAAGCTGCTGGTGCTGATCAAGGAAGCGTTCATGCTGTCGTTCGCGACGGCCAGCTCCGAAGCCGCTTACCCGAAGATCCTCGATGCGCTCGACCGGTTCGGCGTGCGACGCAAGATCTCGAGCTTCGTGATGCCGATGGGTTATTCGTTCAACCTCGACGGCTCGATGATGTACTGCACGTTCGCGTCGCTGTTCATCGCGCAGGCGTACAACATCCACCTGTCGCTCGGCACGCAGATCACGATGCTGCTGGTCCTGATGCTGACGTCGAAGGGGATGGCCGGCGTGCCGCGCGCCTCGCTCGTCGTGATCGCCGCCACGCTGCACCAGTTCGGGCTGCCCGAGGCCGGGCTGCTGCTCATCCTTGGCGTCGACACGTTCCTCGACATGGGCCGCTCGGCCACCAACGCGGTGGGCAACTCGATCGCGAGCGCCGTGGTCGCGAAATGGGAAGGCCAGCTGATGTCGGAGGCGGAAGCCGAGGCCAACCTGGCGCGCATCGAAGCGGAGCAGGAAGGGACGATCGCGCATCCGGCGGACGTCTGACGGAGGCCCGGCGATGAAGATGCAGCGATTCTGGCGTGCGCTCGCGCTCACCGGCCTGCTTGCCGCGGGCGCAACCGCGCGCGCGGAAGATGCGCCATCCCCACCGCCGCGCGTCGAGCCGTTCGCGCCGACCCAGCTGACCGGCACGCTCGCGAAGGTGCGCGGCAGCGGCACGATCGCGCTCGGCTATCGCGACGCGTCGATACCGTTCTCGTACCTGAATGCGCGCAACCAGCCGATCGGTTATTCGATCGAGCTCTGCAAGGCGCTCGTGTCGTCGATCGAGGATGCGGTCAACAAGAGCCTGACGATCCGCTGGGTGCCGGTCACGGCCGACAACCGCATCGACGCGGTGGTCAGCGGCAAGGTCGATCTGGAATGCGGCTCCACGACGAGTAACCTGGAGCGCCAGCAGCGCGTGGCGTTCTCGCCGATCATCTTCGTGGCCGGCACGAAGGTGATGGTGAAGCGCGGCTCGCCGATCCGCTCGTTCCGCGATCTCGCGGGCAAGAAGGTCGCGGTGACGGCCGGCACGACCAACGAGAAGGCGCTGCGCGACCTGGACGCGCGGTTCAGGCTCGGGATTCAGCTGCAGGTGGTGCCGGACCACGCGCAGGGCTTCGCGCTCGTCTCGAACGGCGGCGCCGATGCATTCGCGACGGACGACGTGCTGCTGTACGGCCTGATTGCCGAGAATGCGGGCAAAGGCGGCAAGTACGACGTGGTGGGCGATTTCCTGTCATACGACCCGTACGGCATCATGTTCCGCAAGGACGATCCGCAGCTCGCGCAGGTCGTGAAGAGTACCTTCGAGGAGCTGGCCATCGATGGCGAGATCACGCGTCAGTACAAGCGCTGGTTCCTGCGCCCGCTTCCGTCGGGCATGAGTCTCAACCTGCCGATGAGCCCGCAACTGGAAACCATCATCGAGACGATCGGCGTCAAGGGCGAATGAGTGCGGCGGCTTGAATGACGAGCGGGACGTGAGCCGTTCGCACGCCGCCTCACGGTTCCTCAAGGTTCATCAAGGTTCCTCACGGACGAACGTAAAAACGGCCCCGGTGTCTCGCTCGACACCGGGGCCGTTCACGGGAAGCACCGCGATCAACCGACCCGCGCTTCTCCCTGGCTCACCGCTTCGTCGTCCGCCGCGGCCGTGCGCGCCAGCACGGGCTTCAGCGCCTGCCCGGTATGGCTCGCCTTCACCTGCGCGAGCCCTTCCGGCGGCGCCGCCGCGACGATCGTGCCGCCGCCCACGCCGCCCTCCGGACCGAGATCGATGATCCAGTCGGCCTCCGCGATCACGTCGAGGTCGTGCTCGATCACGACGACGCTATGCCCGCCGTCGACCAGCCGGTGCAGCACGCGGATCAACTTCGCGACGTCGGCCATGTGCAGGCCGACCGTCGGCTCGTCGAGCACGTACAGCGTGTGCGGCGCCTTCTGGCCGCGCCGCGTGATGTCGTCGCGCACCTTCGTGAGCTCGGTCACGAGCTTGATCCGCTGCGCCTCGCCGCCGGACAGCGTCGGCGACGGCTGGCCGAGCGTCAGGTAGCCGAGGCCGACGTCCTTCATCAGCTGCAGCGGATGCGCGATGTTCGAGATCGGCGCGAAGAACTCCACCGCTTCGTCGATCTCCATCGTCAGCACGTCGCCGATGTTCCGGCCGCGCCACGTGACCGCGAGCGTCTCCGGATTGAAGCGCTGCCCGTGGCACACGTCGCACGGCACCTTCACGTCGGGCAGGAAGCTCATCCCGATCGTGCGCACGCCTTGCCCTTCACAGGCCGGGCAGCGGCCGTCGCCGGTGTTGAACGAGAAACGCGATGCCGTATAGCCGCGCGCACGCGCTTCCAGCGTATCGGCGAACAGCTTGCGGATCGTGTCCCACACGCCGATGTAGGTGGCCGGACACGAGCGCGGCGTCTTGCCGATCGGTGTCTGGTCGACTTCGAGCACGCGGTCGATCTGCTCCCAGCCGCTCAGCGACGCGCAGCCCTGCCACGCATGCGTGACGTTCAGCGACGGCCGCGGCGCGCTGCGTGCGAGCACGCTCGATCGCCGGTTGGTGGCCGGTGCGTCCTGCTGCGCGGCCTTGCGCGCGCGCCGCGTGGCCGGCGACGACAGCACCGAGCGGCCGACCGCGTCGAGCAGGTTCGTCATCAGCACGTCGCGCGCGAGCGTCGACTTGCCCGAGCCGCTGACGCCCGTCACCGCGACGAGCCGCGCGAGCGGCATGCCGACGGTGACGTCGCGCAGGTTGTGCAGCGTCGCGCCATGCACGGTCAGCCAGCCCTCCGGCACCGCCGGTGCGCCCTTCTTGCCCGGCAGGCTCACCGCGCGGCGCGGCTGCAGCGGGTGCGTCATCGGCTGCGCGAGCAGGCGGCCCGTCACCGAATCCGGCTGGGCGGCCAGATCCGCGACCGCGCCCTCGGCGACCAGCGTGCCGCCGCGCTTGCCGGCGCCCGGACCGACGTCGATGATGTGATCGGCGCGCCGGATCGTGTCCTCGTCATGCTCGACGACGACGAGCGTGTTGCCCTTGTCGCCGAGCTTGCGCAGCGCGTCCAGCAGGATCTGGTTGTCACGCGGATGCAGGCCGATCGTCGGCTCGTCGAGCACGTAGCACACGCCCTGCAGGTTGC
Source organism: Burkholderia sp. Bp8998 (assembly GCF_003854235.1). Lineage (NCBI taxonomy): Bacteria > Pseudomonadati > Pseudomonadota > Betaproteobacteria > Burkholderiales > Burkholderiaceae > Burkholderia > Burkholderia sp. Bp8998. The sequence continues at coordinate 9,126 of NZ_QTQF01000064.1, read as the reverse complement.
TGCCGAGCTGCGCCGCGAGCCGGATGCGCTGCGCTTCGCCGCCCGACAGGCTCGGCGCCGCGCGATCGAGGCTCAGGTAGCCGAGCCCGACTTCCTCGAGAAACGCGAGGCGGCTGCCGATCTCGCTGACGATGTCGCGCGCGATCTGCGCGTCGCGGCCCGTCAGTTCCAGTGCGTCGACCCAACGGCGCGTATCGGACACCGTCCACTGCGCGACCTCGACGATCGGGTGCGCATCGAACGTGACCGCGCGCGCGGACGGGTTCAGGCGCGTGCCGCCGCAATCCGGGCACGGCTCGTTGCCGACGCCTTCCGGTTCCTGCTCGTCCGACGGCAAGGTTTGCTCGCGGCCGCGATCGTCGCCGGCGAGCACCGTGTCGTCATACGCGGCGCGCTGTTCGCGCGTGAGCGTGACGCCCGTGCCGACGCAGGTCGTGCACCAGCCGTGCTTGCTGTTGTACGAGAACATCCGCGGATCGAGTTCCGGGTAGCTCGTGCCGCACACCGGGCACGCGCGCTTGACCGACAGCACCTTGACCTCGCCGACGCGCGCAGTCGAACGATCGTTCTGCATCGCGTGGTGCAGCCCGTCGAGCGGCGCGAGCAGGTGCATCACGCCCTTGCCGAGCTCGAGCGTCTCGTCGAGCCGGCGCCGCAACTCGGCCTCATTGTCCGGCGACACGACGAGGTCGGCCACCGGCAGCTCGATCGTGTGCTCGCGGAAGCGATCGAGCTTCGGCCACGGATCGACCGTGACGAACTCGCCGTCGACGCGCAGATGCGTGCTGCCGCGCGCCTTCGCCCACTTCGCGAGATCGGTATAGACACCCTTGCGGTTAACGACGAGCGGCGCGAGAAAGCCGACGTGCTCGCCGCGATGGTCGCGCAGCAGCTGCGCGGCGATCGATTCGACGGTTTGCGACGTGACCGGCGTGCCGTCGTGGATGCAATGCTGCAGGCCGAGCTTCACATACAGCAGCCGCAGGAAGTGCCAGACCTCGGACGTGGTCGCGACCGTGCTCTTGCGGCCGCCGCGCGACAGCCGCTGCTCGATCGCCACCGTCGGCGGAATGCCGTACACCGCATCGACTTCCGGCCGCCCGGCGGGCTGCACGATCGAGCGCGCATACGCGTTCAGCGATTCGAGGTAGCGGCGCTGGCCTTCGTGGAACAGGATGTCGAACGCGAGCGTCGACTTGCCGGAACCCGACACGCCGGTGATCACGTTGAACTTGCCGTGCGGGATGTCGACGTCGAGCGCCTTCAGGTTGTGCTCGCGCGCGTTGACGATCCGCACGACGTCCTCGCCTTCGATCGCGCGCCGCTCGCGGGCCGCGTTCAGCACGGCCTGCAGCGGCACGCCTTCGTCGGCCAGCGCGGTTTCGCCGTCCATCGCGCGGTCGTACTGCAGCAGCGCGACGCCGGTATGCGATTCCGTGCAGGCCTTCACGTCGTCGGGCGTGCCCGCGCACAGCACGCGGCCGCCGCCGTCGCCGCCTTCCGGGCCGAGATCGATCAGCCAGTCGGCCGCGCGGATCACGTCGAGGTTGTGCTCGATCACGATCAGCGAATGGCCGGCCGCGAGCAGCTTGCCGAACGCCTGCATCAGCTTCGCGATGTCGTCGAAGTGCAGGCCAGTGGTGGGCTCGTCGAACATGAACAGCTTCACGCGTGCGATGCGCGCCTCTTCGCTGGCGACCCGGCGCCCGCCGGCGGCCGCCGCCGATTCGGCGAGGAAGCCGGCCAGCTTCAGCCGCTGCGCTTCGCCGCCCGACAGCGTCGGCACCGGCTGGCCGAGCTTCACGTATTCGAGGCCGACGTCGACGATCGGCTGCAGCACGCGCAGCACCTCGGCGTCGGTCGCGAAGAACGCGGCCGCTTCGCTGACGGTCAGGTCGAGCACGTCGGCGATGTTCAGCGCGCGGCCGTCGCGCTCGATGCGCACTTCGAGGATCTCGGCGCGGTAGCGGCTGCCGTCGCAGTCCGGGCAACGCAGGTAGACGTCGCTCAGGAACTGCATCTCGATGTGCTCGAAGCCCGAGCCGCCGCAGGTCGGGCAACGGCCGTCGCCCGAGTTGAAGCTGAACGTGCCGGCGCCGTAGCCGCGTTGCAGCGCGAGCGGCGCCTTCGCGAACAGCTTGCGGATCTCGTCGAACGCGCCGACGTAGCTCGCCGGGTTCGATCGCGTGGTCTTGCCGATCGGCGACTGATCGACGAACACGACGTCGCCGACCTGGTCGGCGCCCGTGAGATGGCGGAACGCGCCCGGCGACTCGGTCGCCTTGCCGTGGTGGCGCGCCATCGCCGGATAGAGCACGTCCTGCAGCAGCGTCGACTTGCCGGATCCCGACACGCCCGTCACGCAGACGAGCCGCTGCAGCGGAATCTCGACCGTCACGTCGCGCAGGTTGTGCTCGGTCGCGCCTTCGAGCACGATGCGCGGCGTGTTCGCGTCGACCGGGCGGCGCGCCCAGTTCGACGCATGCGCGACGTGCTTGCGGCCGCCGAGATACTCGCCCGTCAGCGTATGCGCGGCGTGGATGTCGCCCGGCGTGCCGTCGTAGACGATCGTGCCGCCGCGCTCGCCGGGGCCCGGGCCCATGTCGATCAGCCGGTCGGCCGCGAGCATCACCGACGGATCGTGCTCGACGACGACCAGCGTATTGCCCGCGTCGCGCAGCCGCTGCATCGCCTCGACGATTCGCGTGAGGTCGCGCGGATGCAGCCCGATGCTCGGCTCGTCGAGCACGAACAGCGTTTTCGTGAGCGACGTGCCGAGCGCGGTGGTCAGGTTGATCCGCTGCACCTCGCCGCCCGACAGCGTGCGGCTCTGCCGGTCGAGCGTCAGGTAGCCGAGCCCCACGTCGCACAGGTATTTCAGGCGCGTGCGCACCTCGGCGAGCAGCAGCTTCAGCGCATCGTCGAGCAGCGCGCTCGGCAGGCTCACGTCGTCGAAGAAACGGCGGATGCGCTCGATCGGCAGCAGCATCAGGTCGTGCACCGTCAGGCCCGGCAGCGCCTCGAGCTGCGCGCGCGTCCAGTCGACGCCGCGCGGCATGAAGCGATCGGCCGGCGCGAGCACCGCATCGGCGTTCGCCTTCGAGCCGAGCCGCCACTGCAGCGATTCCGTCTTCAGGCGCGCGCCGCCGCAGACCTCGCACGGCGTGTAGCTGCGGTACTTCGACAGCAGCACGCGGATATGCATCTTGTACGCTTTCGATTCGAGGTAGCCGAAGAAGCGTTTCACGCCGTACCACTGGCTCTGCCACTTGCCGTTCCAGTCCGGCGAGCCGTTGATCACCCAGTCGCGCTCGGCGTCGGTCAGGTCGGACCACGGCGTGTCGCGGCGGATGTCGGCCTTCGCCGCGTAGCGCATCAGGTCGTCCTGGCACTCCTTCCAGGCCGGTGTCTGCATCGGCTTGATCGCGCCGCCGCGCAGCGTCTTGCGCGCGTCGGGGATCACGAGGCCGAGATCGACGCCGATCACGCGGCCGAAGCCGCGGCAGGTCTCGCACGCGCCGTATGCCGAGTTGAACGAGAACATCGCCGCCTGCGGCTCCGCGTAGCGCAGGTCGCTGTCCGGATCGTGCAGCCCGGTGGAGAAACGCCACACCTGCGGCTCGGCCAGCGCGTTTTCCGCTTCGGGCGCGAGCACGTAGACGTTCACGCGGCCGCCGCCGCGCTTCAGCGACGCCTCGATCGCCTCGACCACGCGCACCTTGTCGGCCTGCTGCACGCGGAAGCGATCGGCCACCACGTCGAGCAGCTTGCGCGGGCCGGTGGGCGACGCGACTTCGCGCTGCGCCTGCACGCGCGTGTAGCCGCTCGCGGACAGCCACTGCGCGACTTCGTCCTCGGATGCGCTTTCCGGCAGCTCGACCGGGAACGTGACGACGACGCGCGGATCGTCGGCGCGCGTGCGCTCGACGAGTTCCGCATAGATCGTCTCGGGCGTGTCATGCCGCACCTGCCGCGCGGTCTGGCGGTCGAACAGCTCGGCCGCGCGCGCGTACAGCAGCTTCAGGTGATCGTTGAGCTCGGTCATCGTGCCGACGGTCGAGCGCGAGCTGCGCACCGGGTTGGTCTGGTCGATCGCGATCGCGGGCGGCACGCCGTCGACGCGCTCGACCTGCGGGCGGTCCATCCGGTCGAGGAACTGCCGCGCATACGCGCTGAACGTCTCGACGTAGCGCCGCTGGCCTTCCGCGTACAGCGTGTCGAACACGAGGCTCGACTTGCCGGAGCCGGACGGGCCGGTGACGACCGTCATTTCGCCGGTGCGCAGGTCGAGATCGAGGTTCTTGAGGTTGTGCTGACGTGCTCCGCGAATGCGGATCAGATTGCTGGATGACAATTTGCCTGCCCGTCTGAATGAGTTAGCCGGAATCACGGTGCCGGAACGCTGCGGCGGATGCCCGCAGGCGCGGCGCACGTGCCGCGCGGGTCATGCCCGCGCCGCTCGAGTTCGACGGATACTACACTGTATATTCATACAGTTTTCTACGAGCAGGCGGAGCGACACGATCCACGGCCGTCCACCGCCGGCAGCAGCAGGCTCAGCCGCCACCCGCCGTCGCATACGCAATGCACGTGCGGGCGAGCACATCGGTCGGATCGACGAGCGTCGCCCGCCCCCCGTTCCGCGCGACATATTCGCCGCCCGGCAGCAGGATCGGCAGTTCGGTACAGCCGAGCACGATCACGCTCACGCCCTCCGCAATCAGCGCCTCGATCGCGGCGCCGATATCTTCCTCGCACTGTCCGGTCGTGAAGCCCGCCTTGACGCCCTGCTTCCCATAGATCGCTTCCATCACGCGCGCCTGCAACGCCGGCCCCGGCGCCACTTGCCGCAGTCCCTGCGATTCCAGCGCCTTTTTATAGACCCCGCTTTCGATCGTGCCGGATGTCGCCAGCACGCCGACCTCGCGCAGCGCCGGATAGGTATCGCGCAGGTAGCCGACCGTGACGGTCAGCATGTTGACGATCGGAACGCCGAGGTACGTCTGGATCCGTTCGACGAACGCGTGCGCGGTGTTGCACGGGATCGCGATGACGTCGGCATCGCCGTCCTCGAGCTTCTTGCAGGTCGCGTACAACGAGATCGTCGGATCCGCGCCCGCACCCACCAGGTTCTCGGTGCGATCGGGAATCTGCGGATTCTGTTCGACCAGCAGCTTGATATGGTCCTGATCGCGCGACGCCGGCGTGTTGCGCACGATCTTGTCCAGGAAATCGACCGTCGCGGCCGGCCCGACGCCGCCGACCACGCCGATCTTGAACGTCGCCGCGTTCGAACCCGGCTGCCCGGTCATCGCGTACTGCGCATACGCGAGGTTCGAATCCACGAGCGGCACGCGCTGCGGGCCGATTTCATCCGCGACCAGCGCAATCTCGGTCAGCGCGGGGACGATGACCTGCACACCCTGGTCGGCCAGGTCCTCGCACGCACGGCGCAACAACTCGACCGGCCGGCCGCGAAGATTGCCGCGCTTGATGCCGTCGGCGCCATAGATGGCTTCGGTCACGAGGTCGATTCCGTCGTGCGGCCGCGGATAGACAACCTCGAACTGCGGTGACGCGAAATACGCATCGAAGAGCCGCTTGTCCCGCACGTAGTCGGACGCCAGCACGCCGATGCGCGTTGCATCGGGATACTTGCGCCGCACGTGGCTGCGAACCGCTTCGACGATATCGACGATCGGCAGACGCGTATTCGCCTTCAGCTCGTCGATGAACGTGTGACTCAGGAAACACGGCAGCACGACGGTCGTCACGCCGCGCTTCTCGAACGCGCGGATCATGTCGAACACGTACAGCTTGCGTTCGATGGTCGCCGCGCTGCCCGACCCCGAGCCCTTGAACGGGTATTGCTCGAAGATCATCTCGACGTGGTCCTCGTCGGACGCCGCCGGTGTCGCCTTCACCATCTTGAAGAACACGTCGGCACTGCCGAGCGGCCCGAGGCCGCCGACCACGCCGAATTTCCGCCGGGCGTTCACGCTATCCGTGCGCATCATGCGTTCAGCTCCGGCTGGTCGAATACGGCACCTTGCGACTTAGCGGCTCGCCGGCTCTCCCACTTCGCGATCACCGCCGTCGCCACGCTGTTGCCGATCACGTTCGTCATCGTGCGGCCCATGTCGAGGATCTGGTCGATGGCCAGGACCATCGCGACGCCGGCCACCGGCAGATGGAACATCGGCGCGACCGCCGCGACCACGACCACCGAGCCGCGCGGCACGCTCGCCATGCCCTTGCTGCTCAACATCAGCACCAGCAGCATGAACACCTGCTCCGACAGCGGCATGTGCACGCCGAACGCCTGCGCGATGAAGATGGCCGCGAACGCCTGATACATCATCGAGCCGTCGAGGTTGAACGCGTAGCCCAGCGGCAGCGTGAAGCCCACCACCTTCTTGTCGACGCCGAACTGCTCGAGCTGCTCGGTCAGGCGCGGATAGGCGGCCTCGCTGCTCGCGGTCGAGAACGCGATCAGCGCGGGTTCGCGCACGGCCTTCAGCAGGCTCCCGACGCGCCGCCCGAGAAACACGTAGCCGACGCCGATCAGCATCGCCCAGAGGACGAGCAGGCCGAGATAGAACGCGCCGATCAGCTTTCCATACGTGTAGATCACGTCGAGCCCGCGCAGCGTGACCGACGCGGCGATCGCACCGAACACGCCGAGCGGCGCCGCGCGCATCACGTAGTTCGTCAGGCGCAGCATCACCGGCACCATCCCGTCGATCGACTGGATGACGACGCCGACCCGCTTGTCGTGCTTCAGCGCACTCAGCCCGACACCGAGAAAGACCGAGAACACCAGGATCTGCAGGATGTCGTTGCGCGCCATCGCGTCGAGCAGGCTGGTCGGGAATGCATGCGTGATCACGTCCCGGGCGTTCAGCGCGGCGGTGTTCAGCCCGGTGGTGACCTCGCCGGCGCGCTCCGTGAGGTTCAGGCCGGCGCCCGGCTGCAGCGCGTTGGCCATGACGAGGCCAAGGCTCAACGAAATCAGCGACGCACAGATGAACCACCCGATCGATCGCAGGCCGATGCGGCCGACGTCGTCGCCGCTGTCCATGCCGGCCAGGCCGGACACGAGCGTCACGAACACCAGCGGCGCGATGATCATCTTGATCAGGCGCAGGAAGATGTCGGTGACGATCGAGAAATAGCCGGCGATCGTCTTGAGCGTGGCCGGGTCCGTGATGCTGGTATGACACGCATAGCCGGCGACGACACCGAGGATCATGCCGACTGCAATGCTCAGGGTAAGGCGATTTTTCATGTCCATTCGTCCTTGGGTGGCACCCGGCCGCCGGAAGGCGGCGAGTTGCGAAGAAGGCCGCGCGACGCCGGTCATGCGTCGCAATTGCCGTTGGAACGAATGGTAGGGACGGTCAAAAAAGCCGTGATGCCGGTGCAACATGGTGGTATGCGAATCCCGCATAAGGCGGGAAAACCCTGACTCAGCCGAGCCGGGCAGGCGCCGCGCGCAGATGCTGCCAGAGCGTGTCGAGGAATTCGCTGCGATTGGACCCGTCGCGATACACGCGCAGCTCGACGTCCAGGTTCCACGCGGCCGGCCCGGCCGGCACGAGTTCGCCGGCCGCCAGTTCGGCGGCGATCGCGCTCCGGGGCAGCCACGCGACGCCCTCGCCTTCCATCACGAGCTTCTTCAGCACTTCGGCCATGTCGGACTCGTAGTGCAGCCGCAACGCCGGCGCATCCGGTGCGCGGCCGAGCAGCAGCGCGAGACATCGTCCGAAGTAGCTGGTTTCCGTATAGGAAATCAGCGGCAGCGGATGCTGCTTCGTGCCGGGCAGGCGGAACGCGGGCGCCGATCGCTGGTTCGGCCGGCATGCCGGCATCAACGTGTCGAGGCCCACGGTCAGGTGCTCGTACTTCGCCGGATCGAGATGGAGCGGCAGTTCGGGATGGTGATACGCAAACATCAGTTCGCAGTTGCCGTTGACGAGCATCAGGATCGAGTCGTGGACGTTCGTCGGAATCACGCGCGCCCGCACTTCGCCGAAATGCGGCGCGAGCGCCTTGAGCCAGGCCGGCAGGAAGCTCAGCGCGATCGTGTGGCCGGCGGCGATCTGCAGGCTCTTGCCGGCGATCCGCTGCTCGGTGCGGATGATCGCGCGGGTGTCGTACAGGCGGCTGAGCACGTCCTCGGCCGTCTCGCGGAACAGGTGCCCCGCCGGCGTCAGCACTGGCGGAAAGCTGCTGCGGTCGATCAGTTCGGCGCCGATCCATTGCTCGAGCGACTGGATGCGGCGGCTGAAGCCCGACTGCGTGACGTTGCGAAATTCAGCCGCGCGGGAAAAACTCTGGTATTGCGCGAGCGCGAGGAAATCCTCGATCCATTTGATTTCCATGTTGGCCTTGGAGGGTCGCGGGTGGATCGGCCTGCGCGCCGCCAAAGTCAGGGCAGGCGCCGGCCAACGGACGCCCCCATTGTATGCGTGCGGTCCGACGCACTCGGCTGCGTTCGCAGCCGGCGCGCGCCGGCCGACGCGCCTCACGATGGCATGTTCAATCTTTCTCGCGTTCGATCAGGAAACGCTCGCGGCGCTTCCCTTTGATCCATGCAGGCTCGCGCCCCCGTCCGCTCCACGTCACCCCGGTGTCCGGATCGCGATACTTCGGCACGACCGTAGCCGTTCTTCTCGTCGCTCTTCCTGCACTGCCTTGGCGACCGAATATCTGCGTCCGGGTCAACCCATATTCGGCCACTCGAGCGCGAACCTCCTGCAGCACGGTTTCGAGTTCGGCCAGTCGCGCTTCCTCGACGCGTCTCATCAGTTCATCGGCTTGCGCCTTCAATTCGCGATACCCCGACATGCTCTTCCTCCAAATTGTTCCGGCGCCATGAAAAACCGAACGGGGCGCTCGCCCGAAACGGCCTGTTACGTGCTCAACGCGCGGCGTTGTCGCTTGTGGCATGGGCGCGTACGCTCGGTGCCGCGAGGGCCGCGATCCGCGCGTCTCGCGTGTGACTCGAGCGTGACGGCGGTGCGCGCCGGTCAGAACGGCAGTTCGACGTCCGGCTTCGCGGCCGTCAGCACGCGGCGGAAGTCCGCCTGGATGCGCTCGAGCCCTTCCTGCGTCTCCGATTCG
>NZ_QTQF01000063.1:0-28300 GCF_003854235.1 Burkholderia sp. Bp8998 | reverse complement strand
GCGCGCCAGCGACGCGGTGTCCGTCGGCGTCAGGGCCTGGGGCTTTCCCTTTGACACACGACGGCCGGCTTTTGCCGCGGCCGTGAATTCAGGGGATGTGGAATTGTTCCGATCAGAAATTGCCAATACATGCTCCTCGACAGATGAGCCGACGATCGTCGCGAGCATGACGCCAGAACGGCTTGCCTGCCGGGATGCGAACGGAATCGTGTACGCACAGATAGTCGAGGGCGGGACGCCTCGCGCGAAATCCGTATGCGCAGCTTGTGGGGGGCGTGAATGGTACCGGAATTTGTTGCGCGGCGCAACACCGGGGCCTTTGGATTTCCATACACTTTGCCCGCTCCAGCTACGACAAGGGGGTTAGCAGTCGCCCCCATAACAATGCTCATATATCCAGGATACCGTGTCCACGGACGGCGAATTACCCCTAAAGGCTGCCGCGCGACGCAGGATGGAGCACGCGAGAATGAACAACAACACGCAATCGGAACCGGCGTCAGAGGCGCTGCATGGTCTCACGCGCCGCAAGCTGCTTCAGGCGGGCATGGCTGGTGTCGCTGCCGCGACGCTGCGGCCGTTGCTGTCGCGGGCTGCACCATCAGGCGTCACAGTCAACGACGTGACGCTCCTCAACCCGATCCGGGTAGACCGCCGGCTCACCCCGCATACGACGGTGGAGGTCCAGCAGGCGCTCGCCGCATGGGCTGGGCCGGTTTGCATCGGCGGCGGGCGCTACAGCATGGGCGGACAGATTGCCACCGAACATAGCCTGCACCTCGATATGCGTCAGTTCAATCGACTGCTTCATTACTCGCCTGAAGGCAGGGTCGTGCGCGTGCAAAGCGGGATACGGTGGCGCGACCTGCAGTCGGTCATCGACCCCCATGACCTCTCGGTGAAGATCATGCAAAGCTATGCCAACTTCACGGTTGGCGGGGCGCTGTCGGTCAATGCCCATGGACGCTACGTCGGGGCAGGCCCAGTGATCAACTCGGTGCGCGCCGTGCAACTTGTGCTCGCAGACGGCTCGGTGGTGGACGCGTCCCGCGACACCAACCCCGACCTGTTCCACGCTGCCATCGGCGGCTATGGCGCGGTGGGCGTCATCACTGAGGTTGAATTGGATCTCGTGCCGAATGTCGTCATCGAGCGCCAGGTACACAGCATGCCGGTTGCCGACTACCCCAAATTTTTCAATGACCATGTACGCGGGAACGAACGGGCCGTTTTGCACAACGCCGATTTGGCGCCACCTGGCTTCGACCATGCCACTTCCGTTACCTGGCTCTCCACCGGTAAAGCCCCGACCATCTCGGACCGACTGGTTCCGCCCGGGCAATCGTACAAATTCGACCAAGCCGTTATGTGGGGCGTGGCGAAGCTTCCTGGCGGTGAGTCGTTTCGCAACGACGTGGTCGACCCGTTGCGCTACCTCAGCCACCCGGTCGTGAGACGCAATTACGAGGCGAGTCTCGACGTCGCCTCACTCGGGCCCATTGCCACCGGAAACACCACCTATGCTCTTCAGGAGTATTTTGTACCGATAGCTCAGTTCGACGCCTTCGTGCCGCGCATGGCCGCCATACTGCGGACACATCGAGCACACGCCGTGAACGTCTCCGTTCGTCATGCACCTGCCGACCACGCCTCCTGGATGGGCTGGGCACGCGAGGAGGTGTTTTCATTCGTACTGTATTACTGGCAACGGGTGTTCGCCGCCGATTGTGAGGAAGTTGGCACGTGGACACGCGAGCTCATCGACGCGGCGCTCTCGCTCGGCGGCACCTATTACCTACCCTATCAATTGCACGCGACACCTGACCAGTTTGCACGTGCCTATCCCGACTCGCCGCGCCTGTTCGCACTCAAGGCACAAGTCGATCCGAACAACCGATTTCGAAACAAACTATGGGACAAGTACTACCTTGCGTAGCGGGTCCGTCCCTGCGCCCCATGTCCCTGAAACCGTGCTTCCGCTCTCCGTCAGATGAAACTCCGCGCCGTAGTACGAAGTGCCGCTTTCATTCGAAGTGGTGTAATGCCAATCACCGTCGAAGCTGCCAGAGGCCTTTGCAGAAACCGGCATCGCTATCGCCGCGATCATGATGAAAAATACGAAGGGTAGCCTGATCAACGTCACTACTCCCGATATAAGGACCATTCTGCGTTACTAGCGACTAGATGATTTTGAGGGCGATGCGCACTTTGAGAGGTGCGCACTTGTATTTTTTACTCGAATTGAGGCTTCCCGTCGAGTGACTGAGATTGGCCGCACCCGGACCGACGAAGCGGTTGGATCCGCTCAGGCGACCGTCCAATGCCCGGCCAGCGTGTACGGAGTCAACTACGTTGGCCGCCAGACAAAGCAATTGTCGCCGCGCGGCCAGCGAACGCTAGCCTAAAGCAACTATCTAGAATTAGACTCGCAGTGCCTGCACCTGCATGAAAGGTGCCGAGAACGACTACTAATGGGGACAAAATGGCCGTGACTCAAACCAAGACGATAGGTGGCTTACTCATCTTGCACGTCATTCTTGCGTTGGGTATGCTGATCTCGCTCATAACCCTTAGAATGCTTGATTTCGGGATCTTTAGCTTCCTTGCAATAGGATGCAGCCTCCTAATTGGTCGATTCAATCAGCGAAAATCCTGCGAGCCGTCAAATTACCAAAAGCTATGCGGGCAAGGTCTATGTTTACTGTATGTGGTGCATCGCATTCGGGGGTCAGGAGCCCTTGCAGCTCCTTGCAGTTCACAGAGCGCAAGCGCACAGGAGATATTGCCTCGAGCAATCAGCCTGCGCCTTCGGCGGTGCACGGAGTGTCACGTCGATGTCGCATCCTGGCGGCCTGCCCGGATTACTACTCCCTGCGGTAGTGGCCTACACTAGAACTTGCACGTTCCGCGGGCTCGGTTGCAGCTTTGATGCAATGCAGTGTTGCCGCCGGCCGATTGAAGCGAGCGACTGGCGATACCACGGGTAACGCCGGAGTTATCTGCTGCCTGAGCGCATCTGGAACCGACGTTCAAGGAGGAGTTCATCATGTTGCAAGCCAGTGAAATCCAAAAGCGCTTTACCCATCTGCAGCAAACCGTGAGCGAGGCATCACGTACCTGTCACGCCGACAGGACGATTCCAAAGGACCTGATCAACTGGGTGGATGAGTTGGACAAGGAATGCAAATCGGCGAAGAAGCTCATGGCGTCCAACGATGAAGATCGTATGCGGCAATGCGTCGACGATCTCGAACGAATCGGTGATCGTGCAGAGCGTGCTTGCCAACAGGCCGGCGGTCTTGATGCCAAGATCATGAATGCAGTAAGTACGATGCATTCGGAACTTTCCGATCTAAAGCGACAACTGCATTGACGTACCCGACAGCCCCGGTTTCACGTGTGTTTCACGCCGGGGCTGTTTCCCCGTCGGCCCGCACTTTGACACGCCGATAGGCAATATCAACGACTGGACCTTACCGGCACCCGCTGTTTGTGAACACGCGGCACAACAGTTCGAGCACTTGCACGCGGGTCCTGACAGAACGTCCCATCAAGTGTTCCGCCGTTCGATCGCTTAATCGCCTCAAGTCTTTTGTACGCCAAGGCTCTTTCCTGTGGCGAATCCTTGAATAAAACGATTGACGGAACGAATTCTTTCGGACCGTCGAGCGGCTAGTTGGCGCCGCGAGTATACCGATAAACAAGGAGACCATCGTGATCCAGTTTGACGACGTAAGAATATTCCCGATCGCTTGCGGGACAAGCGGCGTAATATCCGTTTCCGGACTCGTCGCACAGGTAAATGAGCGCGGTGCCCGACGAAAGACGAACACCGGAAAGCTTGCCGTTGTTCACTTTGTGTATGTCGCCCTCATCCCAACTACCGCTGATCACATTGCCCGTTTCATTCATATGCAGGTTACTACTCCTGCCGCCTGGGCTGCAGTCCGTGGGTGGTGTTTCCCACACCCAGCTACCTGGAAGACTTGCGAAGCATCCGCTTGGGATTAGGAACATGAATAACAGCGCTATTCGAAACCACGGACTCAAATCAGAGTCTCGGCGCATTACTCCCCCCGGTTTTATCTGGTCTGGACGGAAAGAATGGGTCGCGAGATGGGCATGATACACGCGGCTTGGCGCCCCTTGGCGCTCATAACTGGACATTGAAGAATACTGATTGAATGCCTCTTCCTGGCCGCCTCCTGACGCCGGGACATGTAACGGTCGCGGGTTCCCATTCTCCATGCGCAGCCTCCCGATCATGAAGCGTAGCCTCACCGGGGAGCGTCTTTCCGTTTGGCCCGGCGGGTTCGGAAAGTCAGCGGACAAGCTATCGGAAAACCTGAGCCCATACCGCCCGAATGCGTCGCGCGCGGTCTTCCAGGAGATAGGAGGCCGCGAGCGTCAAGAGACCTGAAATTGCACCCGTCGCGATGTGTTCGACATAGGGGATACGGTAGTGACTCGTGTGTGAGTAGGCGTCGCCCAACGTTGTCAGGACGCCAACGACCAGCGCATTGCCGTATCGATGCGCGTAGAGTTTCGCCGCTGGCGTGAAAGTCAGAAGTACAGCCAGGAGTCCGGTAAACAGCCCTGTCTGAAATGCAATCGTCCAGTGGGCAAGGCTCATGATATTTCCCCAACTCCCCGGCATGCAGGTCATGCATGCACTGGTCGGCTGCCAGAAACGCTGGGCAAACAGTCTGACGCGGTGCTTCCACTGGGTTGACATGATGCATCCCGCCAATGCCGTCATCACGGCCAGCACCATCCATCACGCGTATCGTTGAAGCAGTTTCCGAACCCTTCAACGCGCTTGCCGCCCTCACGGATGGGTGGCCTGTGTGCCGTAGAGGCCGATCAATCACTCGGACATGGGGGAATACTACTCCACGATTGGACGGCCGCTGTCTCGACCGAGACCGGAATTCAACGCTTGGCGTCTATCGATGCGGTTCGATCGATGACGCGCATCGAGCGATGCGCTTCCGCGCGAAGTCGACGTCCGGAATCGACTGCGGATTCACCCCGTCGATGTGCCGACATGGATCGTGACGGCCGGGATTGAACGATTGGCTCACGCGATGCCGATGGTCGCTTCGTTACGCGTGCGATATTCGGTCGGTGTCGTCGACAGGTATTTCCGGAACAGCCTCGCCAGTTGCGCGCCACTGTTGATACCACAGCGACGCGCGACCTTGTCGACAGGCAAGGTCGATTCCACCAGCATCTTGCAACTCATGTTCAGGCGCGCGCGCAGCAGATAGTCGGATGGCGTCATGCCGATCTCGCTCTTGAACCTTCTCAGGAAATTGCGCGCGCTCATGGCCGCAACTTGTGCCGCGTCGTCGATCGAGACAGAGCGGTCGACGTTCGCCTCCAACCAGCGCGCGGATGCCGTGATCGGCTCGCTCACGCGTGGCGCCATGCTCGCCGCTACGGGAACATCGAACGGTACAGGCGCCGGTGCCGCCAGCGATCCGGACACATGCCTCGCGAGGACTTCACCCAAATCGTCTTCGACGATTCGCAACGCCATGCGAACGGCGTCAGGCGCGTCGCTCGGCGATCCGGTTGCGTATAGGTCTGGCGATTCGTCGGCGGCACGAAATCCGCTCGAAAGACCTGCCGCATCCAGAAGATGCCTTCCTTCAGCAATCGGATAAACGCCTTCGCAAAGCGAATGCTGGCGGCGCAGCCAATCGATCAGCCGCGTGTCCTGACAAGCCAGATGCGCGGCTGCCCCGCCGGCGACGAACACGATTTGCTTGCCGTCCACGCGCCGCCGCGAATCGATCCTTTCCGTCCAGACGAAGACCGATGAAGAGGTGGCAATGCGGCCGCCAGCGGCGGAGACCAGCGCTACGTCGTAGCGCGACTCGCCGGAACGACGAGATGCCGTCAGCGCACTTGCCCGATGAAAAATCTCGATGATCGCCGCGACATCATGCAGCGCAAATCCATTGGACAGCGCAATGTCAACTCGCGTCGGTGCCCGTGCCGCGGGCTTCCGCGAGCAGGTCAGCATGGCATGCTCCAATTCCAAGATCATTCCCAAGTATGTCGTTGACCGGCAGAGGTCCGCTGCGGGTTCTGCCACTCGAACCCGTTGACGCAAGCTATCGGTGCGACCTTCGGCAACGATCAAGTCGCAGAATCGAACAGCTCGTGGCCGCCTGAAACGGACAAACACCAAGGTACCGACGGCCCCAAGAATTCTAGGCGGGGCGGCCGGGGCGACTTGACACTCCGTCTCAAAAATGCGGAACTTCACGCATGTTCGAAAATTCATGCGTAAAGACTTCCCGATCCATGTCTGGCTGACTTCGGCATGGATGCATTGATCATCGGCCCCGCTGGGCGCATGAGGCGGAGCCGCGGTTCGCAAACGATTGCGATCACGAGGTGGTTATTTTGGACTCGCGCGCGTTCTGACCGGGCCATTGGCTCAATACGAGGTTCGGCCGCGCGGGAGGGATCAAAACCGGATGAAAATCAGCCATGACCGCTGCATTGAACGACGACCCGCTACACACCGCGATACCGCTCGGCCGCTTGTTGTTGCAGCCGGAGCCGCCGACGCTCGCGCCTGGCATCGCGCACAGCAATTTCAGCGTTCAAGGCGACGCCCGTCGAAGCTTCCTGGCCTGGCAGGAGCGCATGAGCCCTGTCTACGACATTTGGCCTTCGTCAAAGCAAGCCGAGGATACGTTCGATGCATCGCTGTCCCGTTACACCATCGACAATCTGAGCATCTTCGACTTTCGCACGGCGCCGAACCTGGCCGTGCGATCACTGGGGCGGGTTTCGACCGAGAGCATTCGCGACATCACGTTCAGCGTATTCCTTGAAGGGCCGCCGGCCGAGTTCCTGGGCGGCAAGCCACGGTCCGACGTGCCGCACATGCCGCCATTGCCAAGTATCCTCGCGCTGGACATGGATCAGCCGTGCACAGTACGGAGTTTTCATGGTCGGATACTTCTCCTTTTCGTGCCGCGCGCCTTGGTGGAAAGGTCATTCCCCGATGCCGCCTCCCTGCATGGCCGCTGGATTCATGCCACCACCCCTCTCACGCGCATGCTGATCGAGCATGTGGTGGCGCTCAGGAGACAAATCGTCGGCCTGAGCAAGAAGGACGCGCATCAGTCCTTTCTCACCGCTGTCGAGCTGATCGTTGCCGCTTTCAGCCGTCACGCGGGTCTTGCCGGTAACGCTCGCGCGGCGGTACGCGCTGCCATTTACGGGCAAGTGCGGCGGCATGTAGAGACAAATCTGCATGATCCGAATTTATCGCCTGACAGCGTGCTGGCATCGCTACAGCTCTCGCGCGCCAGCGTGTATCGCATATTCGAGCATGAAGGTGGCCTGGCCGCCTATATCCGCAACCGCAGGCTGAGAATGGCGGCCGATGAGCTGGTGCGCTTTCCGCATATGGAGGTACAGGACGTCGCCGCGGGGTTGGGTTTCAATGATGCGTCGAGCTTTACGCGCGCATTTCGTCGCGCGTTCGACATCGCGCCACGCGAATTGCACGAGTACGCACCGTTGCTCCAGCGCGGAAATCCAAAACGGGCGCGCTTCACATAGGGGCAGTGGTGAACCGGTTGGATCGGGGGCTGTGATCGGGGCCTCGAAATCATGCGGCCGTGTCAAGCAGCGAGAGCGAAGCCGTTTCCCGCTCCATTGCGCGGTCGCCCTGGGGGGCAAGATCCTGCTTCGCCGGTCACGATGACGACGCACGGAACCGAGAGCCCCTCGTGCCTGTGCCGATGCGCGCGTTATGGATTCATCCCGAAATCGGGCGTATGCCAGATGCGTCCGGTCGGCTCCCCGGCGAGGATCCGGAAGATCGAACTGCCGCAACCCGGGCAGCGATAATGCTCGACCGCAATCGTGCCGCTCAGCGCACCCACACCCGCCAGGGTAAGGCGGTGCTGCTGCGTCTCGAATGACGAACGTCCTTGCAGATCTCGGCACGACTGACAAACAGACATCATGCATCCCCTCATTCGACAACGCCGGCCCACGATGGTGGAGCCGTTTCCGCCGCATCGCGGCTGACGACGCGAGCGCCGCTTCATTCGAATGATAACTGCTGCGTTTCGTCCTCGGGCAGATCGGTGTCGACGATGTTCCGCTGCCTGTCACGGCGCCCGGACGCTCTCTTCCAAACCGCTACCCAAGCGGCCAGCGCATTCGACGCAATCGCGGCCCATGCGGTCGATGTACGTTTCGGCATGCGGTACGGTCGGCGCACCGTTATTTCGTTAACGTGATCCTTTGATCGTTTTAAGGATAATTGCTCAAATCTCGCGACGCCAGCATCCTTTCAATCTCGTCTCGAAGCCGTCAGGCACCCGCCGTTCCCGGCTGGTGCTGCCCCCTTTCCGGCCCCTATCCTGGCTCTCCTTCATTGTGGCCGCTCGAGCGGATGCCGAATTGGTCCCATTGATTTTCGACCAATAATTCCGCGGCGCGTGTTCAGCAACAGGCAGCGAATCGACAGCCGGCGATCGCGGCAAACTATCGCAGAAACGGCGCCAAGGCTTCGGACGCCTCGGAGAACCGCTGCTCGAGGAAGTCGAGCAATGTGCGCACGCGCGGCGCCATATAAAGCGTGCGTTGAAAGAGCGCGTTCACGGGCACGTCCGGGCAGCGCCACTCCGGCAGCAGCAGCTTGAGCCGTCCGGCCTGAAGATCGGCGCCGATGTCCCAGATCGACTTCATCGCCACGCCGCGGCCCTCCATCGCCCATTCGCGGGCAAGCGAACCGTCGTTGGTCTGGCGTGAACTGTCGAGCGGCGCGGTGAACAACGCGGTCTCCCCATCGCGCGCGAAACGCCAGTTGTTCGCCGCGCCGGCCGCCGAGGAAAGCACGATGAATCGATGCTCACGCAAATCGTCGGGATGGTTCGGCATGCCGTGCTCGGCGATGTAGTCGGGCGACGCGCATAGCGCGCGGCGATTGTCGGCCATGCGCTTGGCGACCATCGCGCTGTCCGCCGGCACGCCGAAGCGGATCGCGAGATCGATATCGTCCTGCAGCAAGTGCGACAGCGAATCGGACAGCACGAGCGTCAGCGTGACGTTCGGATGGCGTTCGTTGAATGCGTCGAGCCATCGACGCAGCACCGTGCGCCCGAAATCGGAGGTGGCCGATACGCGCAACGCCCCGCTCACCGATGCCCGCCCGGCCTGCAACGCCGCGCGCGCATCTTCCAGCGTTTGCAGCGCGTGCTGGCAGTGAACGAGATACATCCGGCCTTCGTCCGTGAGGCGCAGCTTGCGGGTCGATCGCTCGAACAGCTGGGTATGGAGTGCTCCCTCCAGCTTCACGAGCCGGGCGCTCGCCGCGGCGGGGGACAGTCCGAGCTTTCTGCCGGCCGCCGACAGGCTGCCTTGGCTTGCTGCTTCAACGAAAAGCCGAATGTCACCGAGATTGTCCATGGTCGCGTCACGCGAAAAGAATGTGGGGTCCGCCGCGCGATGCCCCGCGTGGCACCGGGCATGGTAACGCGATGCGGACCGGCGAAGGAAAGGCCGACCGGCAGCATCGGCCCCGGGCCCGCTTACTGGGCGACCACGCCGAGCTGTTGCAGGAACGTCAGGTTGTCTTCGAGATGCCAGTTGTCGGTGATCTTGCCGTCGCGAATGCGATAGATGTCCGTGGCGATGAAGTCGACCGCCTGCCCCTTCCCCTGCACGTCGTTGAAGCTGCCCGTGAAGTGACCGGTGAAGTGCAGATGGGTGATGACGCGGTCGCCGGCGACGATCATCTGTTCGACCTCGGCATGGACGTCCGGCACGGCACGATGGAAACCCTTCGATGCCGCCAGCGGCCCCGCGATGCCCTGCGGCCGGCCGGCGGGCAAGGTGCGGTCCGTGAAATCGGCCGCCAGCGCCTCGCGGGCCTGGGCCTCGTCGCCCGTGCTCCAGAAGGTATCGTAAAGGCGTGCCGCGCGGATCTGTTGCTCGGCTTGCTGCTTCGAGAGACTCTTGTCGACGATCAGCGTTTGCGGCTGCACGAGATCGTCGCCGGTCGCGGCGACGGCAGGCAACGCGGCAGCGACGGTGGCGGCGGTGGCGGCGGCCAGTGCGATGCGGGACACGGCGGAAAGGACGGTGCGGGTTTTCATGTCAGGCTCCTTGAAAGCGTGCTCGATGGATGGATTGAATCCGGAAGTGATGCAACTCGGGACGTTCAGGCTGGAAGACGTGCGGCGCGATTCGCGTGTGCTGCCTCGCGTCGGTCGAGCCGGGACGCGAGCGCGGTCACCGCAATGGCCAGCAACGTCACGGCGGCGGCCACGAGCGGCAGCGTGTCGAGTGCCTGCCCGTGCGAAAGCGCCATGCCGCCGAGCCATGCACCCATCGCGTTACCCACGTTGAACGCGCCGATGTTCAGCGTCGATGCGAGGTTCGGTGCGCTCGCGGCCTTGCTCAGCACGCGCATCTGCAGGCCCGGAACCGTCGCGAATGCCGCGACGCCCCAGATGAAGATCGTCATGGCCGATGCCACGGGGTGATGCATGGTGCGACTGAACACCACCATGATCGCGACCAGCACGACGAATACGCCCATCAGCGCCCGCATCACGCCGCGATCCGCAAGCTTGCCGCCGAGCGCGTTGCCGATGGCCAGGCCGATGCCGAACAACACGAGAATCTTCGTCACGCCGCTCGGCGCGAATCCGCTCATCTGCTCGAGCACCGGCGTGATATAGGTGAACACCACGAACATGCCGCCGAAGCCGAGCACGGTCATCAACAGTGCGAGCCATACCTGCGGGTGCTTGAGCACGCCGACTTCGTGCGCCAGGCTCGCGGATTGCGCTTCGTGCGTGGTCGGCACGAGCATCACGAGGGCCAGCGCCGCAAGCACGCCCGCACCGGCGACCGACCAGAACGCGGCGCGCCAGCCGAGCATTTGGCCGATGAAGGTGCCGAGCGGCACGCCAAGCACGTTGGCGAGCGCCAGACCGGTAAACATCAACGCGACGGCGCTCGCGCGCTTGTCCTGCGGCACGAGCGACGCGGCAACGACCGACCCGATGCCGAAGAACGAACCATGCGCGAACGACGTGACGACGCGGGCGATCATGAGGCTCGTGTAACCCGGCGCGACCGCGCACAGAATATTGCCGACGATGAAGATCCCCATCAGCAGCAGAAGCGCCCACTTGCGCGGCATGCGGCTCGTGAGAACGGCGAGCAGAGGCGCACCGACCGCGACGCCCAGCGCATAGCCGCTCACGAGCAGCCCCGCCGACGGAATGGAAACGGAAAGCGACTGCGCGACATCGGGCAGGATGCCCATGATGACGAACTCCGTGGTGCCGATGGCAAAGGCGCTCAGGGCCAGCGCGAGAATGGGAAGTGGCATGGCTGTCTCCGGGAAGGCGGTGAAACCGCAGTGGATGTGCAGCCATTCTGCTTGCCAC
The DNA here is from genome assembly GCF_003854235.1 of Burkholderia sp. Bp8998. Taxonomy (NCBI): domain Bacteria; kingdom Pseudomonadati; phylum Pseudomonadota; class Betaproteobacteria; order Burkholderiales; family Burkholderiaceae; genus Burkholderia; species Burkholderia sp. Bp8998. The sequence continues at coordinate 16,856 of NZ_QTQF01000063.1, read as the reverse complement.
CGTGCCGATTGATAATTGGCCCCTGTCTTGAATTATTTTCAATCCAGACAAGAAAATCGGCGGGATGAATGGTACTGGCCTGCCCCGTCGGTCAATCGTTCCTTGCCGGTCAAGGCCTCGAACGGTGCACGCTGGCGGGCGGGTCTCGCCCGCGAACCCGGCATCACCAGATCGACGGACAGCCCGCTAGATCGTCTCGCTTTCGCGGACCGTAATCGGGCTTTGCAGCACGAACCGTGCAATGTCGTCCTTGCGCATGAACGCAACGCCGGGATGGCTCTTCGCATAACGCAGGAACGCGTCCCATGCGCGCGTCATCTGCGGCGTTCCGCTGATACGATCGTGCGCGCTGATCGACATCATGCGTCGACGCGTTCCCGCCTCCTCGTACAGTTGATCGAAGTCGAACTTGATCTGTTCGAGGAATTTGTCCGGCGAGTAATTCCGGCCCTCGACCAACAGGATGTCGTTATTGCGCAGCGTGTACGGAACCACGACGAAATCCTTGCCGTTGACCTTTTCGATGAACGGCTCATCGCGGCTCGTGTCATCGATGTGATACACGTAGCCGAGTTCCTGCAGCAGCGACAGCGTGTTCGGACCGCGTCGCAGCCAGTTCGCGTTATAGCCGATCGGGCGCTGGCCCGTCACCGCTTCCACCATCGATCGCGCCTGGATCAGGAATTCGCGTTCCTGTGGCCGCGACATCGCGTACTGCGAGTTCCACGTCGGCCCGTGACCCGAAGCTTCGTGGCCGCGGGCTACGATCTCCCGGGCAACCTCCGGATGCCGCTTCGCCGCCTCGCCGATCATGTGAGTCGTGACCTTCACGTCATGTCGATCCCACAGATCCAGCATGCGGGGAATCCCCTCGCGATATCCGTATGCAAACCACGCTTCGGCGGCAAGATCGGCCGGCACGCTCGCCGGAAAATCGACTTTCGGGAACGGATTGTCGGCGCCCTTCGGCGGCTGTCCGCCCGCCTCGAACTGCATCGAGATCGAAATGACCAGCCGCGCACCGTTCGGCCAGAATTCACCCCGCATGGGCGCGGCTACCGGGTTCGATCGGGGACTGCCCGTTTGCGCACCGGCCGGTGCGGATTGAAGCATCGCACCGACGGCGAACGCGCCTGCGCCGATTCCGGCCCGGGTCAGGAAGGAACGGCGCGTCGGGTGATCGGGCGCCTGCTCGACCGGATCGCGATCGGCATGATCGACTTGAATTGCCATGGACAATCTCCTCATGACGCGCAAGCGCGTCTCTCGCACCGCAACGCGATGCATGATGACGAATGAACGGGTATTGAATGTCACGCAGATTCGTGCGCGTACAACGAATTTTCGGCAAGCCGCTCCATTCTGAAAATGGGCCTTGAAATGAATGGACTTTCAAACCTGACCAAAAAATTCGTATGCCGTCGAGATACGACAGGCCGTGTCGATCGACCGCCCTTCAATGCGTCGATGCCCGTCGGTAAATGACGGTGAGCACCATCGCCGCCGCAGCGCTCAGCGCCAGCAGCAAGGTCGGCGCCGTCGCATCGTGATGGCGGTCCTTCAACCATCCGAACACGATCCGCCCCGCGAAACTCCCAACCCGCCCTGTCTCAGCACCTGCGCGAGCTGGCAGACCTGCTCGACGTGACGTTGTTCGATCGGGTGGCCCGCGGCATCCTGCTGACACAAGCCGGTGCGGATCTGTTCGCGGAAGTCGAGCCTATCCTGTCGAAACTCGACGTGACGCTGGCCAATGTCCGAAACCGCTCGCGCGAAGTTCACGGCGCATTGCGCATCGGTGCGATCGACACGTACGCACGATCGCTCGTCATGCCGACGATTTCGGCACTGCTCGCACGACATCCGCCGTTATACGTGTCCGTTCACGAACTGCCGGCTGCGGCGATCGACCAGGGGTTGGTCGAAAATGAACTGGACATCGGCGTATCGTTCTCCCATCTGTCGAATCCGGACGTCGAGCAGAGAACGTTGTTCACCGAACGGCTGGCGCTGGTTCATCGATCCGCCGGTCGCAAGATCCGGAAGACCGTCAGCCTGCGGGAAGTGGCGACCCATCCGCTCGCGCTGCTGAATCGGGCGTTCGCCATGCGCGGGCAGATCGACGCCGCATGTGCCGGCGCAAACATTGCGCTGAACGTGCGGGTCGAGGCCGCCAATGTCGACTCGCTGATACGGCTCGTCGAGAGCGCCGATTACGCGACGATCGCGAGTCCACTGGCGATACCGCCGCGCTCGAGGAGCGTGACGGCGACGATCGTGGACGACGGCCTGTCGCGCATCGCCGCGTTGCGCTGGCGTCGCGGCAAGACCTTTACGCCCGCCATCGAACGTTTTGAAGAAGCAATGTCGAAAACGATCCGGTCGTCCGGTCTCGACATCGCCGTACGGACGTGAGCGACTCGCACAGGCATTCCGCACAAGACACGAACGCGCGGCACCGGCAGGCGGCGGTGAGGTCAGCGGCGCGCCCGTAGCTCAAGCCCATCCAACGACGCACCCGGCACGAGAAAACCGGGCACGGGCGTTCGGCAGCCCGCGACGAATCGGGGGTCAAGGCTCAACCGGCCGAGCCGCTACGCGATCGCCCCGCCACCGTCGACCAGCACCGTCGAACCGGTCGCGTACGGGGTCGACGCAAGGTAGAGCACGGCATTCGCAACGTCCTCGGGCTGCCCGACACGGCCGGCCGGCAATCGCGCCGCAGCGCCTTCGTACATCCTGTCGCGCGATTCCGCATCGAGCTTCGACCAGAGCGGCGTCGCGATCAGGCCCGGGGATACCGTATTCACGCGCACGGGCGACAACTCGAGCGCAAGCCCTCGCGCCAGCGATTCGAGCGCCGCGTTGATCGCACCTTGCAAGACCGAAGTCTTGCTCGGCCGCACGCTCAGGAAGCCCGACACGAATGTCAGCGAACCGCCCTGCCGAATGCGTACGGCCCGTGCGACGCGATAGGCTCCCCAGAACTTGCTGTCCATCGCCGCGTAGGCGCCGGCGAGTTCCAGACCACGCACCGGCCCCGTGGGTGTCTGCGCGGCCGACACGACAACGTGGTCGAATTCACCTGCCGAATCAAGAAACGCACGCACGCTTGCGTCGTCGGTAATGTCCATCACGCCGGTTCGCACGCCATACCCAATCCTGTCTGCGCTTGCCGCCAGCTTGGCCGCGTCGCGCGATGCGATCATCACGCTCGCCCCGCACGCCGCAAATGCACGCGCGGTCGCTTCACCGATCCCGGAGCTTCCACCGACCACCAACACCTTTTGATCCTTGAGTTTCATCGCTCGTTTCCTCCGTTAAAAAGCGTCTTCCCGTACGCGAGGCAGTGCCCGCAAACCCGGTGCGTGACGTCGCGTCCGGCGAGCGCGGCGGCCGTATCGCGACCGGCTGACATACCGCCGACACACCCACTCACTCGTTCGGAATCCCGGATTGACCATGGGTTGCGAGCGTCGTGACGAATTCGACGCATACGCCCGGCGCAATGGACACGAACAGCTGACGTTCGTTGGACAACGGTACGTCACTCAATGTGTAATCGATCCGCCTGCGGGTCAGCCGCTCGATCAACGTCTCCCATTCACGGTGTGCGTCGAGGCGCAGCGCAATGTGATCGATACGCGGTGCGCTACGGCCGTTCTGCGCAGGCAGCGTTGCGCGCGTAACGTGAATCATCGGGCGGCTGTCGAGGTACAACCAATAGCCATCCACGCTGAACGGCGGTCGAGGCCCGGTGTCGAGACCGACGACCTCGTCGAAAAAGCGGCGGGTGCCGTCAATGTCGTCCGTGACGATGGTGACGTGGTCGAAATGCATGATTCATGTCTATGCGAAATCGTCATGCCGCATTGTGTTGCACGTCGGTCGGTCTTGATAACTGGCTTCGCGATTGAATGATTTTCAATGACGACGAGAAGACGGGCGCTGCACGTTTCAGCTGTTCCGGCTGACGTGTCCATTGACTGCTGCGCCGTGAAGTCTGGCAGTTGGGCCGGAATCAGGCGTACCGGCGGCATCGCGAAGAGCAGTTGCAGCGTCGCTCGAAGTTGGCGAAGCGACGAAAGATGGGGTGGCACGGGTGGCGAAGATCGTGCGAGTCAAAGCCGAACAAATCCTGCCCCAAGCTACCTCGATCGCCGTCCGGTCAAATCAGCGTTGTCTCCTGCGCGCATCGCCCGCTGGTCTCGGCTGCGTCGATCGCGATCGCGAGCTTCCGCACCGCCCCCTCGATCGCATCGTCGGACACCCCTCCGTATCCCAGCACCAGACCGTTTCGCGCATTCGACGGCACGGCAAAATACGAGCTCAACGGCCGGGCGACGATCCCTTGGGCCAACGCCTCCTGCGATACCAGGTGATCATTCGCGCCATGCAGCGCCACCGTGAGATGCAGCCCGGTATCCGTTCCCGCAACGTCGATACGATCGCCAAGATGCTGGCGGAGCGACGTCGTCAGCAGTGTGTTGCGCGCTGCGTATATCTTGCGCATCCGCCGCACATGGGCCGAATAATGTCCATTGTCGATAAACTCCGCCAGGGCCGCCTGGATGGTCAATTGCCCACCGCGATAGACCTCCGATTGGGCAACGGCAAATGCGTCGACGAGATCGGGCGGCACGATCAGGAACGCAAGTCGCAACCCCGGGTAAAGCACCTTCGAGAAACTGCCGATGTAGATCGTGTTCCGATGGGGATCAAGCCCCTGGAGTGACGGCACGGGCGCACCGTAATATCGGAACTCGCTGTCGTAGTCATCCTCGATGATCCAGGCGCCTTGCGCGCGCGCCATTTCCGTCAGCAACCTGCGCCGCGCGAGGCTCATCACCACGCCGCTCGGATATTGATGCGACGGCGTGACGAAGATCAGTCTCGGGCTCCGGCCAAATGCAACCGGCAACTGGATTCCCTGCGCATCGACCGGTATCGCCTCCAGATCGAGCCCCGCGCCGCGAAACACGCTGCGCGCTCCCCAATAGCACGGATCCTCGATCCATACCAGTTCGCCCGGATCGGCAAGCAGGCGCGCGCACAGATCGATCGCCTGATGCGAACCCTGTGTCACGATGATCTGCTCCGGCAAGCATGCGACGCCACGGGCAAGCGTCAGATATTCGGCCAGTGCGCGCTTGAGCGGCGGATAGCCATGACGACTGCCATAGCCCAACTGTCCCTGCCCCGCCGTTCTCCAGACCTTTGCGATCAGTCGTTGCCATACGACACGCGGAAACTCGCCGATGTCCGGAATGCCCGGGACGAATGCACCGACTTGATAATCCGATGCACCCGCATTGACGAGCAGATCCATTGCACGGGCCGCGAGTCGTGATCCCTTGCACGTGATCCAGTCGTTCGTGGTCCGACTTGCGCTGACCGTGCGATCGATCAACGACGCATCAGGCGCCGTGTCACTCACATATGTGCCGCTGCCGCTCGAGGCACGTGCATACCCTTCCGCAGTCAGACGATCGTATGCGTAGATCACCGTATTGCGCGCCACACGCAACTCGCGAGCAAGGTCGCGGGACGCCGGTAACCGCGCGCCCGGACCGATGCGCCCTGAAAGAATCGCTTCACGCAGATCGTCGAACAGCCGTCGGTTCAGTGGCGTCCCGCACGGAGTGCGGCGACTCCAATGCGCCAGCGTGAGCAGCCATTCGATCAACGGGGATTCTCTCATCGGATTTCCCCCGATCTCAAACCCGACTCGTGGTGACCACGCACGTACCCATTCATGTTGCAGCCTGCCATCAATTCGCCCGCTTCATTCCGGCTGGTTCCCGCTACCGAGGTCAACGGACCCGCCGGCAACGGCAATATGGACGATACCGGCCCGCCTGACCGGCCTGCGACGATATCAGTGAAGCGAAGATGCTCGATATCCGCCACTTGCGGACGGTATGCGACCGATATTCGGTACGCAAAGGCCATGCGTTATCCGAATAATGTGCTGCGAAAAAACGCATGCCTCGGGTGAGATACGGCACGGGCTTGGCTCAATCGCCTCGGTCGCGCTCTCCGGACCCGCCGCACGGCTCCGCGCATCGATACGACTCGGCCCCTCTTGGTGCAGCCGGTGCCACTTTTCCGACTTGGATCCAACCACATTAAATTTGTTGGACCCATTCGCTCACGCATGTTGGTTCTAGAATGCATGCCACCTGTCATCCCGTTCATTGTCGTTCAGCAGACTGTCATGACCAACGTATCAACCATGCTTCCACTCGCCACCGCTCGCATTCCCGTCTCCACAACACTGCGTATGGACCGACATGGATCTTCCTCGATGAGCCACGTGCGTCGCACCGTCCTGGCGTCGCGCCCGGTCCTGATGCAGCCGTGACGGCAGATTGCATTTTCCCGAACTCCATCGAATGCTGAGAAAGACCATGCACAATACTTTCGGAATCGCCGGCGTCCAGATGCGGGTATCCGCGTTCGAGAGCAACGTCGAAGTCATCGGCAATTACCTGCGCCACATCCGCATCCGGTTTCCGTGGGTACGCATGGTGTTGTTCTCCGAACTCGCGCCGCTGGGTCCGCTGCATCGCAACGCTGAATCGCTGCCCGGTGCCACCGAGGCGCGTCTGGCCGAGCTTGCGCATGAAACGGGGCTCTGGCTGATTCCGGGTTCCCTGTTCGAGCGTGTCGACGGGCCCGATGGCACGCTCATCTACAACACCACCCCGGTAATCGATCCGCGTGGAGATGTCGTCGCGCGCTATCGAAAACTGTTTCCGTTCCGCCCGTACGAGCGCGACGTCGAGGGCGGCACCGAGTTCTGCGTGTTCGACGTGCCCGGCGTGGGGCGGATCGGCGTGTCGATCTGCTACGACATGTGGTTTCCGGAAACCACGCGCACACTCGCCGCGATGGGAGCGGAAGTGGTCCTGCATCCCACGATGACGGACACGATCGACCGCGACGTCGAACTCTCGATCGCCCGTGCATCAGCCGCTCAGAACCAGCTTTACTTCTTCGACATCAACGGCGTCGAAGACGGTGGTGTCGGCCGTTCGATTGTTTGCGATCCATCCGGCTACGTATTGCATCAGGCCGGCAGCGGCGGCGAGATCATCCCGATCGCAGTCGACTTCGAACGCGTGCGTCGAGAGCGTGAACACGGGTTGCGAAATCTCGGCCAGCCTCTGAAAAGCTTCCGGGACAGAAGCTGCGACTTCCCCGTCTACGAACGGAACAATCCCGATTTTTCATATCTTAATACATTAGGATCACTTAAAAAGCCGGATTGAAATATCAACGTTTCACCAGCACCGCCGGACGGATTCCGAACCATATGGCCGGAAAAAAACGAATCAAGGAGATGGAAGATATGAGATCGGAGCAACCGATGCCACCGTTCGTTACACAATTGAGCAACCATCGCAGCGTCTGGGAGCGACGTATGGATGGCTGGATCAATCTGGTAGACGATCTTAGCCGTCTGGCAATCCTGTCGACAGACGATCCGGAGTTTGTACTGCGGCTGGCCAGCGTGTGGCGCACCGTCGATCTGCTCACACCGATCGAAAGTTACTGGGCGTTCCCGGGCCGACGCGTGTTCGGGGAGCTTCGACAATGGATCGAACGCGAGGAAATGAGCCGCGCGCATCAGGCAGCGCGCCGCATTCATCGCGTTCTGGCGGCCCGCACCTACCGTCACGACGCGAACACGCTCGACAGCGAAAACGAGCTTCCGTCGCAAATCGAAACCGATAGCGAACGACAGGCACAGCTGGCACGCCCCTATTTTGAAGTGCTGATTGTCGATGAAATGTCGTCGAGCGAAGAAGACGCGCTGCGTCGCCGCGTCCAGCGAAAGCGCAGCCCCGATGACGACTTCATCTTCGATATCGTCATCGTGCCGAGCTTCGAAGATGCGCTGATCGCGACCCTCGTCAACTTCAATCTCCAGGCAGTGGTGATTCGGCACGGCTTTCCGTTCCGATCGGTGAACCACAACGACATGTTGCGCCGTTTTCTGGACGGGGTGGACGACAGCGTCGAGTCCATGCCCGAATCCGAGCGCGGCCCATTGCTTGGCCGCCGGATCGCGCAGATCCGCCCGGAGCTTGACCTGTATCTCGTGACGGACGTGAGCGTCGAGGACATCGCCGCGCGCGTCGGCGAGGTCTTCAAGCGAATCTTCTTTGGCGAGGAAGACCACCTCGAGCTATACGGCTCGATCATGAAAAGTGTCGCCGAGCGTCACCGCACGCCGTTCTTCAATGCCCTGCGCGACTACGCAAAGCAACCGACCGGGGTATTCCATGCACTGCCGCTCGCGCGCGGCAAGTCGATCATGAACAGCAACTGGATCGGCGACATGGCGCAGTTCTATGGCATGAATCTCTTCATGGCCGAGACCTCCGCGACGTCGGGCGGGCTGGATTCGCTGCTCGATCCGATCGGACCGCTGAAGCTCGCGCAAGAGTACGCCGCGCGTGCATTCGGCGCGCGTCGCACCTATTTCGCGACGAATGGAACGTCGACTTGCAACAAGATCGTCGTTCAGGCACTTGTCAGGCCCGACGACATCGTGCTCGTCGATCGAAATTGCCACAAGTCCCATCATTACGGGTTGGTGCTCGCGGGCGCGCAGGTGGCATACCTCGACTCCTATCCGCTGGATGAGTACTCGATGTATGGCGCCGTACCCATCCGTCACATCAAGGAGACGTTGCTTGATTTTCGCCGTGCCGGGAGACTCGATCGTGTAAAGATGGTACTACTGACCAATTGCACGTTCGACGGCATCGTCTACGATGTCGAGCGCGTGATGATGGAGTGCCTGGCGATCAAGCCCGATCTCATCTTCCTGTGGGACGAGGCGTGGTTTGCGTTCGCGCGCTGTCACCCGATCTATCGGCAGCGTACTGCGATGGCGAACGCGGCCAAGCTCGCCGAAACGTTCAAGGACCCGGCCTACGCGAAGCGTCACGCGGAGTTCGCCGCCACGCTCGACTGGAATGACGACGCGCAGCTTCTGGACGCGCGCCTGCTTCCCGACCCGTCGCGTGCACGGGTGCGCGTGTACGCGACGCACTCGACACACAAGACGCTCACTGCGCTGCGCCAGGGCTCGATGATTCACGTGTGGGACCAGGATTTCAAGGACAAGGCCGAGGAATCGTTCCACGAAGCGTACATGACGCATACGTCGACGTCTCCCAACTATCAAATCCTCGCCTCGCTCGACGTCGGACGCCGTCAGGTCGAACTCGAGGGTTATGAATTGATCCAGCGCCAGCTCGAACTCGCGATGAGTCTTCGCGAGCAGGTCAAGCAACACCCGTTTCTCAGTCGCTACTTCCGCTTCCTGCGCGTCGGGGACATCGTGCCGCCCGCCTATCGGGAGTCCGCTGTCAGCAGCTACTTCAACGACGAGACCGGGTGGAGCAATCTCGAAGCTGCGTGGCGTACCGACGAGTTCGCGCTGGATCCGACGCGCGCGACACTCGTCATCGGTTCGACAGGCATGGATGGCGACACGTTCAAGAACACGGAGTTGATGGACAAGTACGGTATCCAGATCAACAAGACGTCGCGCAACACGGTTCTTTTCATGACGAATATCGGCACGACCCGATCGGCAATTGCCTACCTCATCGAGGTTCTGGTGAAGATTGCGCGCGATGTCGACGCGCGCGTGGCCGACATGAGCGCGGTCGAGCGGCGGATTCACGATAAACGGGTTCGCTCGCTGACACAGGAGCAACCGCCGCTGCCGGATTTCTCGCGTTTTCATTTCGCGTTTCGCGGCCGCAGTGTCGACGATCGCACGGAAACCCGCGACGGCGACATCCGCAGTGCGTTCTTCCTTTCATATGACGATGCAAATTGCGAATACATCGACATGAACGAAGCCGCTCGTGCGATGACGTCCGGCCGCGAGCTCGTGTCCGCGCTGTTCGTGATCCCTTACCCGCCCGGTTTCCCGATCCTCGTGCCGGGGCAAATCATCAGCCCCGAAATCCTTCAGTTCATGGCCGCGCTCGACGTGCGCGAGATCCACGGCTTCCGCGCCGAACTGGGCTTCCGGATCTTCACCGAGACGGCGCTCGAATGCGCGGCGCAGGGCACGGCCGCACGCGTTGCGGCTGCTCGTCAAGTCACGCCCACGCCATCGCCATCGCAACCCGCATACGCCTGCGCCAAGGCGTAACGCCCGGTGCTACCGAACTGAACCAAGACGCAGCAAAACGAAATCGAACAAGAAGCGATACAAGGAGCAACAAGTGAGCAAATCTGTCAACAGCATCGCGGATCTCCTGCTGATGTTCCACCGCAACGAGCGTCCCATCTACTTCATCAGTGCAACGAACTTCAATCTGCTCGGCCTGGACAGATGGGTGAATCGATTCATGTACATCAACTACATCGACTGCTTCGATGGACGCCATCCGAACGTCTTCGTGCCATCCGAATCGCCGCACGACGAATTCCAGTCGATCGAGGACATCAACAACCATCTGCTGGCGCACAAGGAGGTGATCGACCTGATCGAGCGTCGCGGCGGCCGACCGGTCGCGACGTTCCTGATGTTCGACGAGAAGACGGAGGCGCTTGCAGAAGAGATCGGCCTGGATGTCTGGTTTCCCCCGGCCGCACTGCGGACCCGCTGCGACAACAAGATGGAGACCGTGCGCATCGGGAACAAGGCAGGCGTGCATTCGGTGCCGAACGCGCTCGAGAAAGTCGACAGCTACGAGCACCTGCTGCAAATTGCCGATCGCAACCATCTGGGCAAGGACCTCGTCGTGCAGTCCGCATTCGGAGACTCGGGCCACACGACGTTCTTCATCGCGTCGGAAGATGAGTTCAACCAGCACAAGGATGAAATCGTCGGCGATCCCGAAGTCAAGATCATGAAGCGGATCAACTGTCGCGGCGCGACGCTCGAAGCGTGCGCGACGCAGTCCGGCACGCTCGTCGGCCCGCTCCTGACCGAAGTGGTCGGCGCCCGTGAGCTGACGCCGTACAAGGGCGGCTGGTGCGGCAACGAGGTGTTCCCGGGGGCATTCACCGAGGAAGTTCGTGCGAAGGCGCGCGAGATGGCGGAGAAGTTCGGCGACCAGCTCCTGAACGAGGGCTACCGCGGCTACTTCGACCTCGATTTTCTGATCGACGTCGATTCCGGCGAAGTGTATCTCGGCGAACTCAATCCACGCATCTGCGGTGCAAGCCCGATGACGAACCATGCGGCGTTCGCCTACGCGGACGCACCGCTGTTCCTGTTCCACCTGCTCGAATTTTCCGGCGTTCCGTTCAATCTGAACGCGAAGGAGATCAACGAGCGATGGGCGCAACCCCACTTCATCGATTCGTGGTCGCAAGTCGTTCTGAAGTTCAACGACGACACGGTCGACCAGGTCACGCACGCACCGGCGACCGGCATCTACCGCATGGCCGACGACGGCAGCGTGTCCTACCACCGTTTCGATTACCACCGCCGCGCGATCGACAGCGAGCGCGAGGCGTTCTTCCTGCGCATAACCGGCCCCGGCGACTATCGCTACGAGGGCGCGGACCTTGGCATCCTGATCACGCGGGGACGGTCGATGGATGACAACTTCCGGCTCAACGTTCGTGCGCGAGATTGGGTGCGTGGGCTGAAGAACTACTACGCCGGCAAGCCACTCATGGCACCGACGCCCAACGCGGCGCCCACTCCCGGTTCGTTCAAGATCCTGTAAGGCGCCGCCATGTCCGTCAGTGTGCCGTTCCGCGCCATCGCTGAAGATACCCCCGGCGACAAATGGCGCGTGCTGTTCGAACACGCGTGGCCCAGCTATCGCGCATGGTTCCTGCGGGGGGGTGTAGCCGGCCGCCCCAGCTACCTCATGTGCCGGCGCGCACTACGCGAGCACATGCCCGAACTGGTTCCCGTCTGGGAGCGCCTCGTCGGCCTCGCGGGAGGGGGCGATGTCGAGGCACGCTTCCTGTCGCTGTGGTGTCCTCCGCCCTACATTGCTGGATGCTCGCAGGCCGTGTGGATCGATCCTGCCGGCCACGAAGAGCCGATGCTGCTGCGCAATTACGATTTTGCGCCCGCGCTGCTGGAAGGAAACTGGCTCGCCACGCGCTGGGTGGGGCCGCGCGTCGCAGCCATGATCGATTGCCTGTGGGGAGCGCTCGACGGCATCAACGAAAGCGGGCTCGCCGTATCGCTCTCTTTCGGCGGACGGACCGTGTCCGGCGTCGGTTTCGGCATCCCGCTCGTGCTGCGGTACGTGCTCGAAACGGCACAGACAACTGCCGAAGCAGCATCCATTCTGCAGCGAGTGCCGGTACATATGAGTTACAGCGTCACGCTACTGGACCGCCATGCAGATTGGGCCACCGTCTTCGTCAACCCGGACCGCCCTGCCGAAATCACGCGCCGCGCCGCCGTCACCAACGTTCAGCATGCGGTCGAATGGCCCGAACATGCGCACGCGACCCGATCGAGAGAGCGGTTGACCGCACTGCAATCGCATTGCCACATGGCCGGCACGGCCCGGGAGGCGATTGATGCCCTACTGTACGAACCCCTGTATCAGGACGCGTGGTCGCGCGGCTACGGGACGCTCTATTCGGCTGTCTATCGCCCGCTGACCCTGCAGGCGGAACTCCGGTGGCCCAACGAATGCTGGACACAATCGCTGACCGCGTTCGAGGAAGGCTGCCGGCAACCGGACTTGCGGAAAGCGTCACAACGCTGATGCTGCCGGAAGCGACCACGTCGCATTTCGTCGCTTCCGGCATCAGTCATTCGCTGCAAAACATGGAGATTCAAAGTGAAAAGAAAAGGAAACGCCTCAGCCATTCGCATCCTGATTGCAATGCTGATCGGCATTGCCGTTGGCTACATGATCTATACGCAATTTCCCGACAAAAAGGTCTCGACTGAAATTGCGGGTTATATCTCTCTCATATCCGACACTTTCCTGCGCCTCATCAAGATGGTGATCGGCCCGCTGGTGTTCTCGACACTGGTCGTCGGCATCGCGCACATGGGCGACGCTGCGTCCGTCGGGCGTGTGTTCGCCAAGGCGCTGGCCTGGTTCGTGACCGCTTCGCTGGTTTCGCTGCTGCTTGGCCTGCTGATGTCGAACATCCTGAGACCCGGTGAGAACCTCGGCCTGTCGCTACCCGATATCAGTGCATCCGCAAACCTCGCGACGTCGAAGTTCACGCTGAAGGATTTCGTCGGCCACATGGTACCGCGCTCGTTTGCAGAGGCCATGGCCAACAACGAGGTCCTGCAAATCGTCGTATTTTCGATGTTCTTCGGCGTTGCGCTCGCCGCACTTGGCGAACACGGCAAAGTTCTCGTCACCGCGATCGATCAACTGTCGCATGTCATGCTGAAGATCACCGGCTACGTGATGAAGCTCGCGCCGCTGGCCGTATTGGCCTCGATGGCGTCGACAGTCGCAGTCAACGGAATCTCGATCCTGCTGAAGTTCGTGGTCTTCATGGGTGACTTCTACCTCAGTCTGATCCTGTTGTGGGTGCTGCTGACGCTTGCGGGCATCCTGTTCCTCGGACGGCGCGCATTGAAGTTGCTTTCCCTGATCAAGGAAGCATTCATGTTGTCGTTTGCGACCGCGAGTTCCGAGGCCGCCTATCCGAAGATCCTCGACGCGCTCGATCGCTTTGGCGTGAAGCGCAAGATCTCGAGCTTCGTGATGCCGATGGGCTATTCGTTCAACCTCGATGGCTCGATGATGTACTGCACGTTCGCGTCGCTCTTCATCGCACAGGCTTACGGCATTCACCTGTCGCTGGGCACGCAGATCACCATGTTGCTCGTGCTGATGCTCACGTCGAAGGGGATGGCCGGCGTACCACGCGCTTCGCTCGTCGTGATCGCCGCAACGCTCACTCAGTTCCACATTCCGGAAGCCGGCCTGTTGCTGATCATCGGCGTCGACACGTTCCTGGACATGGGCCGCTCGGCGACCAACGCCGTCGGAAATTCCATTGCGAGCGCAGTCATTGCGAAGTGGGAAGGTGGCCTGCTGTCGGAAGCCGAGGCGGACGCGAACGCGGCCCGCATCGATGCCGAACTCGCCGCGACGCTTGCTCACCCGGCAGACGCCTGACACGGGTCACGCGCACGGTTCCGCCAACGCCGGTGGCTGTCTGCGGACACGCCACCCGCCTGGTACAGGCGACTATTCGATCGAGATCGGCACTTGCCGGTGACGCATGTTCTCGAAGCCGGAAGAGCGACGCGCTTGACGGTTCGCCCACCGTCGCGAACGTGTCGGTTCTGAACGATCGATCGGGGGCGCGAAGCCGCTTCTTCCGCCGCCCATGTCGCGTGTTCACGCCGGTATCGGCGACGGGCGTCCCTGCTCGACGACACATCGCACGCGCTCCCAGGCATCGGCATAGCGATGCGCAGGGGCGATCAATAACTGGATGTCGTGGAACGTCACCATTTGCTCGATTGCTACCCGTTCATCGACCAGGAGCGTCCATGGTTGCCCTTGCTCGACGCGTTGCAAGCATCGTTCCAGCGCGTCTTCAGCACGCTTGTACAAGCCTCGATCGACATCGGTTGCCTCGATATCGCGCAAGAAGAATGCGATGTAGACGGTACCGAGCAATGTCATGAACTGGTCACCGTTTCCGTGACCCGAGCTCATCGCCGCAAGCGCAAGGTGAAATCTCAGCGACAAACGTCGCACGTCCACCGAAGGTAGCGGAAGCAGCATCGATTTCGTGAGTGGCCGTCGGTCGCGTCGAGAAGGGTGACTCATGTTGGATCTGTCGAGAATTGGCGGATTCTGGCATGTGCCATCGATATGGCGGAACGACTCGAAACCGTCCCGTCGGAGTGGTCTGCGTGGGCGGCCTGCCGCCGGCGCGTCACCTGCCCCCTTATATGGCAACGGCCATCCCTCGGGATAGCCGCTTGTCGTTGCTCGCGAAAGGCACTTCAAAACGCTACCTCAGCGAGTAAACAGGTCACTTTCCGAAATAGGTCCAGTTCGACGCCGGCCGAGCCGGCGCGCTTGCGTTCATCGCCGACCGATCAGCAACCCGATCAACACCCCCACTCCGAGCGCAGTTGCCGCCGTTGTCCAGGGACGATCGTGCACGTACTCGTTCGCGACACGAGCGGTCTTCTTTCCCTTCGCGACGACAATCACCTGCGCTTCCGCCGCCCTCTTCTTGACTTGCTTGAGTCGATCGCGAAGCGCCTCGCGCACGCTTTCGTCATCGAAAGCGTCGACGCCTTCATGACCCGCATCGTTCGCTTCCCGTTCCATTGCAACTTGCATATTTGCCGACGTCGTCATCACGATCTCCATTTGATTCATTGCATCCTGGTTTTATTTCGAGCGCACATACCCGCCTTGTCGACTCGGCGTCCTCCTGCACCATCCGGGATCGGCGTTCGGAATGCGTGTATGCCCGCCCATTCGGCGTTTCTCCGGATCCGAAATCGCTATTTGTCGCCAACGCACAGTGATTGGAAATCCGTACGGACAACGTACCCAACCGAATTTCCGGCGGCAAGCGATATGCGCATTTCGACTAACCCGATGACGCCTGCCATCCCGATGAGCCGGCCACGAATGCGTCACGCAACCACTCGACGCACATCGATCTCCACGCTGAGGGATCCGCCGCCTCCCTGTCTGCTGCACCCTCGGACTGGAGAGGCGCCGTGATAATCCATGCCGACCGCCAGCTTCACGTAATGTTCGTTGGGGCAGATGTTGTTCGCGGGATCGAAGCCGACCCAGCCGAGACCCTCCACATACGCTCCTGCCCACGCATGGCTGGCCGCCTGTCGCTCCTGGCCATCTATCAGCAGATAGCCCGAGATATAGCGTGCCGGAATACCGAGCCGGCGGGAGGCTGCAATGAAAACGTGCGCATAGTCCTGGCAAACGCCCTTTCCGCCGGTCCATGCCGTCTCGGCATCGGTATCGACATCCGTGACGCCGGTTGCAAATTCGAACTGGTCATGGATCGCCTCCATCAGGTCATGGAGCACCATCAGCTGATTCGATACGCCAGAAAACGACATCGCGAACGCTTCGAGCGCGCCCCCCGCCCTGGTCAACTGCGTTTCACGCAGGAACAACCACGGATGAGCACAATCATCGAGGTAGCCAACCACGCCCGTCACGTCGCGCGTCGTCACGTTTCCGACGGATTCGATCACAATCTCGCTCGCGTTCGAAACATGGTCTGCAAGGTCGATTCGATTACCGAATCCGTCTAGATACGACAGCCCGGGCTGTTTGCCATTGACCCGGATTTCCCAATCGACGACCGTCTGACACGCATTCGACAGTGGATGAAGGCACATGCGTTGAACAGACTGCTGCACGGGTGCATCGTAGACATAGCGGGACGTATGAACAATCGAGAGTTGCATGATGGCGTTCAGTTGAAGTTGTACGCCTGGGCGATCTCGAGCCCCAGTCGGTGGTTGCGCCGAATGAATCCAGTCAGGAATTCGTGCAGGCCGTTCTTGAAGATGCGTTCGATCGTGCTGTCGGACAGCATCGTGAGCATCTGGGCTGCGGTGTCGTGGCACGCGTGAGCGGCACCGTGCTCTTTCACGAGCAGGTTGAGACTCGACATCACGCGCCCGTAGCAATAGCGCAGCGAACGCGGCATGCGGCCGTTCAGGATCAGGTAGTCCGCGATGTTCATCGGCTTGTACTGCACGTCGTATACCCAGCGGTAAGAGTTGTTGGCTTCGACCGACCGCAAGATCGACTCCCAGTGGTTGGTATCGAGCAGCGTGCCGACGTGCGACACCGACGGCAGCAGCAGGTGGTATTTCACGTCGATGATGCGCGCGGTGTTGTCCGCCCGCT